>CAMBTZ010000014.1 GCA_945870925.1 Chlamydia trachomatis
ATAATAGTGTTTCGCATTTTGATCTGTAATTGTCTGATATTGCATAGAACCTTTACCATAACTTCTTTCATCACCCACTATAATTGCCACACCCTCATCTTGAAGCGCTTGACAGACAACCTCAGCAGCTGATGCCGAGGCTTTTGAGGTCATTATAACAAGTGGCCCTTGGTAAAAAAGTTTGGAATCCTGATTTCTTGTAAATCGAATTTCATCATTTGCATATTTTGCTACAACGACAGTCCCTTTCTGAAGAAAAAGCCCTGCCGCCTGAACTGCTTGACCTAAAAATCCACCGGAATTTTTTCTCATATCTATAATAAGTCCATTTAGAGGAGCAATTGCTTTTAATTCAGAAAGTGCACTTCTTAAATCTTGTTCAGCATTGATCTCTTCGCCATTATCATAGAATGAAGGCAAGGTGATAAGTCCGATAATCCCATCACCAAAAAATTCATAATCCATATTTATTCGATCTTCTTCTAAAGTAACCCTTTCTCTAGATAACTTTATAAGAAGCTGATTTCCATCAACACCTTGAGTCAATAGAGAAACAGTGGTATGAGGATCCCCTATTAATTTATTTAATAATTCATTGAAATTAATTTTATCCGTCTGAAGTCCATCTATCTCTTTAATAATGCTTCCTACTTTTAAAAGGCCTGAGGCCTCAGCGGGACTTTTGGGAACAATATAAGAGACAAATGGGCCTTCAACGCTTTCTTTCAACTGAATCCCCACGCCACAAAATTCTTTTCTTAAAATTTTGCGAAACTCTAAAGCTTCTTCTTCACTATAGTACATTGTATGAGCATCAAGACTTGATGCAATAGCTTTCAAAACCAGTATTGATATATTTTTCGAAGAGAGATAACCCTCTTCATGCTCAGCATTTTTCCTATTGTAGAAATCAAATATTTTCAGCTTTTGCACTTCACTTAACTCTAAAATATCATGTTCTTTTGCGTAAGAAAAAAGCCAATCTTCCATTTCCTCTTCTATTTGAGCGTAAAGTTCTACTTCATTTTTAGAAAAAGATTGAGGGAAAAATGCTCTTTTTTTTAATTCTTTTCTCGAAATTAAGTTCGATTGAATTTGTTTTACAAGCTTTCTAGAACGTAAAATCGCCTTTAAAATAGCATTATTCAAATTTTGATAAGGTGAAAAATCACCTGCATGATATTTATTAGCTACTTGCTCCCAAAAACAGGTCTCATTTAATAGAATTTCATCTATTTCTGAAGCTAAAAGATAGCGATACTGAGGGTCAAAACTAGTTAAATAATTTTTAAATGACCTTAAAGCGAGCTTCGGCGTAAATATATTTTCGTCGACATGATAAGCCAAAATCTCATCCAGAACCGGCTTAACTTCAGTAAGCTTTAACTCACCGGCCAATAATGACGTAATTAAAAATCCAAAAAGTATCTTTTTCACGCAAACTCTCTTTTTTCCGCAATCTACCACACGATCTTTTCAAAAAAAAGGATAAAAAATAAATTGTCACCAGATAATTTTTGCAAATAATATCAGGATGGGTTATATTCGCTACAACTTTTTTAGAAACTTCTGCAGGAGAAGGCATAATGCCAACGATTAATCAACTCATACATAATTCGAGAAAACCTGTTAAGGCTAAATCGAAATCGGGAGCTTTGAAGAAATGCGCACAAAAACGAGGCGTATGCTTACAAGTAAAGACCCAAACCCCAAAAAAACCTAACTCAGCTTTAAGAAAAGTGACACGTGTTCGCCTTTCTAACGGAGTTGAAGTTACAGCCTATATCGGTGGTGAAGGCCACAACTTACAAGAACACAGCATTGTTTTAGTTCGTGGAGGACGAGTCAAAGATTTACCCGGCGTTCGTTACCACGTAGTTAGAGGTGCATTAGATTGCGCAGCTGTAAAAAATCGTAAGAAAAGCAGATCCAAATACGGTGCCAAAAGGCCTAAGTAAAGAAACATTGAAAAAGGTTTGTTATGTCAAGAAGACACAGAGCAGTAGAGAGGGAAGTTGCCCCTGATGCAAAATACGGCAATATTGAGATTTCAAAATTCATAGCGAAAGTAATGCTAAGCGGAAAAAAATCTGTTGCGCGTACAATTGTATATGATGCGATTGAGAAATTTGCTAATAAAATTGCAGCTGAAAATCATATTGAAGCTTTTGAAAGAGCTTTAGAGAATGCAAAGCCTCAAGTAGAGGTTAAATCTCGCCGAATCGGTGGAGCGACTTACCAAGTACCGGTTGAGATCTCTACAATTAGAAAGAGATCACTTGCTATGAAATGGATCATTACCTATGCACGGGCTAAACCTGGACGCAATATGGTTGATGCTCTTGCTCAAGAGCTTCATGACTGTTTCAATTGCCAAGGTTCTACGATTAAGAAACGAGATGACGTACATCGTATGGCTGAAGCTAATAAAGCATTTGCACATTATAAATGGTAATCACAAATATAAGAAGTTAAGAGGAATATCTCATGGCTAGATCGGACAAAGATAAGTTAGAAAGAGTGCGTAACATAGGAATTATGGCGCATATCGATGCTGGAAAGACTACAGTTACTGAGCGTATCCTCTTTTATGCAGGTCGCGTTCATAAAATTGGTGAAGTTCACGAAGGTGCTGCAACGATGGACTGGATGGAACAAGAGCGTGAGCGTGGAATTACAATCACATCGGCTTGTACTACTGTTTATTGGGATGATTGCAAAATTAACATTATCGATACACCGGGACACGTTGACTTTACAATTGAAGTTGAACGTTCGCTAAGAGTGCTTGATGGTGCAGTTGCTGTATTCAGCGCAGTAGATGGTGTTCAACCACAATCTGAAACTGTTTGGAGACAGGCTGAACGTTATCAAGTTCCAAGAATTGCGTTCATCAATAAAATGGACCGCGTGGGATCTGACTTTGCAATGTGCGTAAGAAGCATGAGAGAAAGACTTGGTGCAAATGCAGTTGCTGCTCAGTGTCCGATAGGAGCTGAAGGTGATTTCTTAGGCATGGTCGATCTTATTTCAATGAAAGCGATTATTTTTGAAACTGAGACAATGGGTGCTGCTTATAAAGTGGAAGAAATCCCAAATGATCTTATAGACACTTGCAAATCTATGAGAGCTCATCTACTAGAAGAACTTGCATCTCTTGACGACTCTGACGAAGCATTTGTAGTAAAAGTTTTGGAAGCTCCTGAAACACTTACTGAAGCTGAAATTCATGCAGCAATTCGAAAAGGTGTATGTAATAACAAAATTTTCCCAGTTCTTTGTGGAACAGCTTTTAAAAACAAAGGCTTACAACCATTACTTGATAACATTGTTAGATGGATGCCTTCTCCTATAGATCGTGGCGTTATTAACGCTCACGTCGTTGACAGTGAAGACATGATGACTTTACAGCCAAATGACAAAGAGAAACTAGCCGGCCTTGTATTCAAAGTTATGACAGATCCGTATGTTGGTAGATTAACCTTCGTAAGGATTTATTCAGGAACTATGACAAAAGGGACAGCTTTATATAACTCAACTAAAGATAAGAGAGAAAGAGTTTCAAGACTTCTAGAAATGCACGCAAATCAAAGAACAGACAGAGATGAATTCTATACAGGTGATATATTAGGTGTAATTGGGCTTAAAAACTCAACTACAGGTGATACTCTTTGTTTAGAAGATGCTCCTCTAGTGCTTGAAAAAATGCATTTCCCTGAGCCTGTTATGTCAATGGCAATTGAACCTAAATCAAAGCCTGACAGAGAGAAACTTTCTCAAGCTTTATCTTCTCTATCAGAAGAAGATCCAACATTTAGAGTAACTACTAATGAAGAGACCGGACAAACTATTATCTCAGGAATGGGAGAACTTCATCTTGATGTTCTTCGTGACCGAATGATTCGCGAATTTAAAGTAGACGCTAGCGTCGGCGCTCCTGAAGTATCTTACAGAGAAACTATTACTAAACCTGGCGAAGCTGAAACGAAATATGTTAAGCAATCAGGTGGCCGTGGCCAATATGCCCACGTTTGTCTTGAAATTGAGCCTAATGAAGCCGGAAAAGGGAATGAAATCGTTAACAAAATTGTTGGCGGTACTATTCCAAAAGAATACATTCCAGCTTGTATTAAAGGAATTGAAGATGGTCTTGCAACAGGTGTTGTTGCCGGATATCCATTAGTCGATGTAAAAGTTCTGATCACATTTGGTTCATACCACGATGTCGACTCAAACGAAATGGCCTTTAAAATTTGTGCCTCAATGGCCCTAAAAGAGGGTGCACGGAAGTGTGGCGCTATTATTCTTGAACCTATTATGAAGGTTTGCGTAAGCACACCGGAAGCCTCTCTTGGTGATATAATCGGGGACTTGAATAGAAGACGCGGACGTATCCAAGGCCAAACAACTAAAGGTCCAATTACAGAAATTGATTCTGAAGTGCCTCTTGCAGAAATGTTTGGGTATTCCACCGATGTACGATCTATCTCTTCAGGAAGAGCTAGCTTTACAATGGAACCAAGTCACTTTGAACAAGTGCCTAAAGCCGTCCAAGAAGCAATTATGAAAAAATCTTAAACCGTTAAGGAGCTATTGAACATATGACAACAGCAAAAAAACAAAAGATCCGGATTCGGTTAAAAGGATATGATTACCGAGTAGTGGATCGCGTTACAAAAGAGATCGTCGAGACTGCACAGAGAACCGGAGCGCGAGTTATTGCGATCCCTCTTCCTACACGAATCGAGCGTTTCACAGTACTAAGCTCCCCTCACGTAAACAAAAAATCACGTGAGCAATTCGAGATGCGTACACACAAGCGTTGTATCGAAATTAAGGATCCTTCAGCTAGCACAATTGATAAACTAAAAAGCTACACAATACCGTCAGCTGTTAGCATCACAATTTCTGCTTAATTCAATATTTTTATAAAGGCGCAATCTCAGTCTAACTGTCATTGCGCCTTCTCTTTTTAATTACCTGGAAGATCGTTCATAAAGTCATAACCTGGCTGATTACTTATCACCATTTGTTTATGAATTACTTTCTTATCTTTGATGTGAAAATAATAACGTCTTGCCTCTACGTATCTATCTGACATCCCCATCTGAAACCGCTCCACGTACTCATAGACGACTTCTCCATTATCTTTATGATAGACATTTAGTGGCCTGCCATATGTTTTGAGAAGCGATTCCTCTGACATACCCACATGTGTTTCTGAAAAAGTCTCTCTTGTCATTACAGTGGATGACTTAAAACTACAGGCTGCTAAAAGCCCTAATAATGCGATGAACCATATTTTCATGAGAATGCAAACCTTCTGGCGTAAATACTTTGTAACAAACCTAGCGCGATCATTGTCGATAGGACAGATGAGCCGCCGTAGGAAACTAAAACAAGAGGGACTCCTGTAATAGGTAAAAATCCGCACATCATACCTATATTAATAATGACATGCATCGCAAGATAGACAGCAATTCCTGAAGCAAGAAGTCTCCCAAAATGGTCTCTTGCAACAGCTGTCACTTGGAAACTAAAATAGATTAATCCGAAAAATAGAGCGAGAAGAAAAAGAGCACCTAGAAGCCCAAACTCTTCAGTAAAGGCTGGAAATACTGAGTCTGTATAGCCGTATGGAAGCCAATTATAACCTGTAAATTCACTTTTACAAAATCCACTTCCAAAAACTTTTCCAAGAGCTATTGCAGTTTGCCCTGCCTTTTGATGATAAGTATTTGGATTTAACCTTTCATATAGATACTCTTTTATAAACTTGGTAAAAAATGGCCGCATGTCGTCATGAGATAAAATCCCTAGAAAGACAAGGAGGATAAATCCAAATAAAGTAGCGGCAAGAATCATCAACCCTTTAATGATTCTACGCTTCACTCCCCCAAAATAGAAAATCACAAGAGCAATAGGCCCTAAAATCAGTGCTGTCCCGAGATCGGGTTGTTTTAAAATCAATACAAATGGAAAAAAAACGACAAGTGAGCCTTGAAAAAAAGTTTTCCAGCTTTGAACAACGTGCATTTTTTTTTCCAAAAACCAGCTTAACGTAATAACAACTACTAGCTTCGCATATTCCGAGGGCTGGATATCAAACGGTAAAAATGGAAACCTATACCACCTTCTCACATTATGAATGGGCGGTGCAAAATAAAGCCCCACAAGCATAATAATAATGCCTAAGTAGAAAAACCAGGTCCATTCTCTAAGTTTTCTGTAATCAAAGCAGATCAAAAAAAGATAGACAAGGATCCCAAGCCCAAACGCTCGTATCTGATTTTTCACCATCGATGACAAAACAATTTCATCTTGAACGCCATGTATTACTGACGTAGTAGAAATAATCACCAAAATCGAGATCGTCATCAATGCCAATACAATTGGCACTGTGCGAAAATCAATCCGTTTTAAATATCTCGGGTCCCACATAAATATCTTTTCTGATAATATCTGATTCTATGTTTAAAGAGATCCATTTTTCTAAAATCCCATCAACTCACGTCCATGCTATAGAACATTTCAAAGATTATGAAGGGCAATTTGTTTTTATAGGGGCAAAGGAGCAGACAGCTGGCGTTGGTCGAAAGGGTGATAAGTGGCACTCCTCAGGCGACAATTTAGTTGGTACTTTTATCTTCCCTCTACCTAAAACTGATACTTCAAATCTTGCTCAGCTTCTAGCTTCTTCCTTAATTAAGGTGATTGAAAAATTTGCTCTAGTTCCTCTATTTAAATGGCCAAACGATATTCTCCTATCCTATAGGAAAGTAGCAGGCGTGATGGCCGATATTAAAGAATCAACAGCTATTGTCAGCATAGGAATGAATGTGAATATGACAAAGCAAGAACTTGAAAAAATTGATATTCCTGCTACGTCTCTTTCAGATGAATTAAGACACCCTATTTCTGTTGCAACAATCAAGCACGATCTTTTAATTCAATTTTTTAACGATCTCACCCTCTTTCAAGCAAAAGGTTTTGAACCTTTTTTTTCCTCTTTTGCAGCCAAGCTTGCCTTTAAAGGAAAACTAGCAAATGCAGGAGCAATTCAAGGCAGAATAGAGGCACTTAACAGAGATGGGCGCCTTATTCTAAATTCAAAAGGAACCTCTACCTTAGTCTCTACAAGCTCCCTTGAAATCCTAAATTAAATTTTAGTATACTATGATCCTTTGAACTAGAGTAACTAGATTAAAATAAATCATAACTATCGAAACGCAACATGCTGTATATTAAATAATTATGGATATATTAGGCTTTACCTAGCAACTAACTTTAATTTAAAAAGCTTTAATTATTGAAATAAAGTAATAATTAACACATACTTAATATATTAATAAAAACAAAAGGCAGGTACTTATGGAGTCAATTAAACCACAAAGAGTTCTAACTAATCCAGCTAGTCCAGCACCCCCCAAAACCCCTCCCTCACCTCAATCCGCTTTAGGAATATACGAAGCTAATCAAAACGCTACTTATACATCATCTCCTTTAACTGATTTTTCTGTAATAATTTCGAATGATCCAAATAAATATATTTACCAATCAAAAACTTGGGATCGATGGAAAGCCAGACTATATACATCAAATGCTGAAGATATTAGATCGCAAAAGATTGTAAAATTTATAATGAACCTTCTTGGATATCTAACGCTTGGATTCCTAACAAAAATTATAAATTACGCAGCTCTTGCAAATGATAAATGGAATCATGGCATTAGAGTTTATTCAATGTCTGCAACTACAGATATTTAATATCCATTTAATCAGAAGAATGAAAGAGGCTCTTTTTTAAGGGTCTCTTTTCTTTGCAGAATTAGAGGTCAGGGATTACTTCAAGTTGGGGATGGACCCGAGCTCTGAGGATTTGTTGAATAGCGCTTAAGGTAGAACCTGTAGCAGACATACATGAAGTGCAATTGCCTTCGTATTTGATGATGAGCTGGATATCATTTTTAAGTTCTTTGATGGAGACACCGCCGTCATCTAATTGGACATAAGGGATCACTTCGTGAGCGAGCACTTCTTGGATGCAACCTAATTTTTCTGCATGCGTGAGGGCGGCCCAATTAGGGTATTCCCCTCTTTTTAGATCGCTTAGATCAACAGGTGTAACAAGAAATTCTTCAGGCATGGGGAGACCTTCGCATTGTTTGAGAGCGATATCTAGAATATCTAGGACAAGATTGATGTAGGGAGCTGATTCTGGGGGGAATCCTTTTTTTAAGGGTCTATCTTCAGCACTTTTTTCTATAAGTTCAGCACTGATCCGTTTTGCCTGGGCATAATTTTTTTCAATTAGGAGCTCACACATAATTTCTGCAGAGCCTACAAGGAGTGTTTCTCCAAAGGCTCTGAATTTTGCATCCACAATAACGCCGTCTTCTTCATTAACGAGTAGGTATAGATGAAGAAGGCCGGGCTCATCACCGGTACAGATTCTATAACCCTCTTTTATCTTATCTATTTTTCCTGCGTATAGAGGATGGACAATACTTTTAACAAGTTTGCTACTGTAAATGGCCCAAGGAAATTGCTCAATCATATAACGCCTTTATATCTGAAATTATCGCGATTGCTTTTTTTATCTCTAACTCCGATGTGTCCATTGAAAGAGCCACACTGATTGCAGATTTTGCCATAACAGGATCGATACCCATTTCTAAAAGTTGGTATTCAAGTTTTTGTACTCTAGCGCCACCGTAAGAGACAACTACATTTTTTTGATTTAGGAGGAATGTAAGATACTCTGCATGTAGTCCTGGTATTGCAAAGCAACTTGTGTTTGGAAGTCTTTGTCCCGATCTTCCAAAAAATTGAATTCCCCCTATCAACTTAGAAAGGCCATCTTCTAAATAAGATCTAAGATAGGCGGTCTCTGTACTCATCCCATCCATAAAATCGAGCACTTCGCCAGCTGCAATCCCCATTCCAATTAGGCCCGGTAAATTTCTAATATCAGCTAGCTTAAAAGAATCAATTTTCTTATTTAGAAAAAGTCCGCCTACCCCTTTTGGCCCGTGAAAAAGATCTGCAGAAAATGAGAAGTAATCAATCGGAAGATCTTCTAGTCTCATAAACAACTTAGCAAACATTTCGCTACCCTGAACGTAGAGCAAAATTCCATGCTTCTGGCAATAGTTTGCTATCTCTTCAATTGGTTGAATCACTCCGGTCAATGCGTTTGCCCATGACAGTGATAATAATCCGGCTTTTGGAGTATAGTGCTTTTCTAAAATCTCAACTGTGAGTTCCCCATTTTCATTTACGGGCAAAAATTTTGAAACACACCCAACTTCTTCCAAACTATCCATTGCTTTTCGTATTGATGCATTTTCTGTAATTGGGGCTAGTAGAAAATTTTTCCCCTCTTTATAAACGACTTCTCGATAGGCTTTATTAAAAACACGCGTAGCTGAATCTTCATCACCCGATGTCAGTATAAATTTTGTATCTTTAGCTGCCCCTGTCAAATCATAAATGTTCCCAAGACCGCGCTCCAACTCTTGAACAATCCTCGGATCATTGAAGTAAGGGGCATCCGGCGCAATCCAAAGTTCTTTGGAAATTTTTTCGATAACTTTTGATGAAGGCCTTGTTGCCCTGTGATTATCAAGATAGATCATAAAATAGAGGGACCCCTGTCGGAATTTCAAGATTGACTACAGCATCACTTGTGAGCTTATCTAAATATTTTACAATCCCTCGAATCGAGTTACCGTGGGCGCAAACAAATACGGTCTGACCACCTCGCACTTTTGGAAAGATCTCATTTTCACAAAATGGCAGTGTTCTTTCAATTGTCATTTTTAAACTTTCTCCATCCGGTGGAGCTATATCGTAACTTCTTCTCCAGAGTTTAAACTGTTCCTCGCCAAATTCTTTTTTTATGGCGTCCTTATTTTTCCCCTGCAGCTTTCCATAATATCTTTCATTAAGCGCGTCAGATTCAACCACCTGGACAAACTCATTCTCGCCGTAACTTTTTTCCCAGGCTGAGCCTGTTGGAAAAATTGCCGTTTTAGTCATTCTGTTTTTTGATAACACAAGCGCAGCAGTCGTTTGAGCGCGGATCAACTTTGAGACATATATAGCATCAAACCGGACATCTGCAAGCTTTTCCCCAGCATCAATAGCCTCAGCAATCCCCTTTTCAGAAAGCCCAATATTGACCCAGCCTGTAAAAACATTTTTTTTGTTCCATATTGACTCGCCATGCCTTAAGAGGATTAATTTTCCCATCGCTTTTCTCCTTTGAAAATAGGATACTATAATAGATGGAAAAAGTACGAATAAATAAATATTTAAGAGATTGCGGGGTCGGCTCCAGGCGTAAAGCGGAAAGCTTAATTCTTGAGGGGAAAGTCTCGATCAATGGCAATATTATCAAAGAACTTGGGACGCTGGTAGAACCAGGGGATTTAGTCCTGGTCAATGGTCAAAAAGTAACTGCTATCGAAACTTATGTCTATTACATGCTGAATAAGCCGAAAGGGTATGAGTGCACACACAAAAGCCATAATAATGAACCGACAATATACGACCTTTTTCCAAAATCACCTTCACTTTTTTCCATTGGTAGACTAGATAGAGATACAACTGGCCTTCTCATTGTTACAAACGATGGGGAGTTTGCAAATCTTGTAATCCATCCGTCCTCCAATATTACTAAAGAGTATATAGCGACAATTCAAGAAGATATCACCCCTCATCATCTTCAAAAAATATCTGAGGGAACTTTTGTCGAAGATACTTTCGTTAAACCTCATTTAGTTGAGAGAATAGATCTTCACTCTATAAAAGTGGTAGTAAAAGAGGGCAAAAAGCGGGAAGTTCGCATCTTAGTAAAAAATGGAGGACTCACCCTAATTAACCTTACTCGAACAAAAATTGGTAACCTCACTCTAAATCAGTTACCTATCGGTAAATTTCGCCCCCTCACAGACAAAGAAAAAGATTCAATTTTTAATAATACCTAACCTCTTAACCTCAATACTTTATACACATTCCCTTCAAAATTCAGTATTGCATTCCCTCTCTCTCCATCAAATTTAATTCCAGCTATATCAATAGCCGAAGCTTTAACTTTTAAAGAATCCCCCAGCGTTGGGAATTCTGATGGAGAACTAGAAATCATCGTATAATCACTACATCCTAGAATTGGCCTTGTATAAAAATGGTATAATACACCCCTTTTATCGACAGTCGCTTCCAACATAAATTTTCTTCCATTGATATGTACAATCGATTCCCAGTGATCATGCTCTTCACCTTTTTCATTTAGCCAACTCCCTTTATCTGAAAATAAAGGATGAAAAGCTAATAACATTAACTCAGGCGGGAACCTATGCCTTAGCACCATTTCTGCTTCCGATAAGGTTCCTTCTCCATAATAGGCAAGTCCAGCTTCATAAGATTCACCCCAAACTGAAACTCTTGGATGAATGGCAAGAGAGTCAATGATCTGTCTTGATTCTCTAAATATATCAATCGGTTGAATTTCTTTAATTTCCCATACAGCAACTGATGGCATCTCTAACTCCGACTCAGGCTTGGATGCTGCTGCAGCCATAATCATTTGATGCTTTAATTGCCTTTTTATTTTTTTTGCAATATTTGCTTGTTGTTTTTTTATATTTCTTTCGCAAACCAATTGATGGGCCAGCTCTCTATCTTTCTCAATTCTATCCCATTCTAAAATCGGAGTTTTATCAGAACAAAGAAGGATGAAGGTCTCTTTAGTTTTACAAAGTGGTTGCTCCTTTGAGACAAAATATCTAACTAATGACCGGTTATCTATAAGATGCTTATTAATAAATTTTGAAATTTCACGGACTAACGATATTTTCGTAATCCCCTCTACTATTGACGCTAATCTTTTTATATCACTTTTTGAGACAAAGAACTCTCTACACTTATTTGAAATTCGTAGTGCTATATCGTAAACCTCTGAAATTTGCTCTACCCATTCATCGGCATTACATGTAGTAAGAATTTTATTTACGAATATAGGCGCAAAAAGCTCTTTATCAAAATCAGCACAAGTTGCTCTGCATTTATTACTCAAGATCACAATTTGTGCTAAAAGAGGAACCATTTTAATACGAGTTAAAATAATTTCAGACATTTCTGCTGTGTCGGTAGCAGCCATTAGCTGAGCTAAAATTCGACTTATTCCCCTATTTTCTTTTAGAAATTGCTCATTTATGTGAATTCTATGCATAAATTGAGCAAGTGCTCTTAGTAATTGATTAGAAGACCCCATATATTTTTCTGCTACAGTTATAGAGAAGGGATCTATTATATAATAATGATTATCTTTGTATGCATAACCTTTTACTAACTCTTTCACTGCAACATCAAACTCTTCTGTTTCGCCTGCTAAATCAAAAGACTTTAAATCACTTACATGGGACTCAAAACCCCCTTCTCGTTTTGGAGCAACCGTTAATGGAACACCTCTGCCTTCAATTTTTACAAAAAACTCGGGCATTAAAAAATATTTATCGGCAAATTCATATTTCACATTTGTTAGATCAGCATATCGATGCTTTATATGCGGATATAACACTCCAAATATTAGAGCTTCCTCATGCATAAATTGCATAGCCTGGATCATATTAGTAAAAATGCGGCCAACCTTACTTGTTAGCTCCCCTACTAGCTCAACCTTCACTAAATCCAAAATATAACTAATCCTTGCTAAATTAATTTTTGGTAACCCCTCAGGCTTAGTCAAGCTTGCACACAATTGCCCAATCACAGCCTCCATTTCATGAGCTCTCCAATCAGTCTCTTCAAATAATTTCAGGCTCGATTTAATGAAAGAATATGAGTCAATAGACATAATTACCTCTTTTTGTGAATAATTATATAAGAGTTTACAATTATGATCACCACAAAACTTCTTTACAGATATTTTTAGTTAATAAATTTTTCAGTAGGAAAAAATTGAAAGATCGATCACACTAATTGCCATATGCAATACTTTTCAAAATTATTTTCTAGAGCCCCTTTTGAATTACTTGAACTCCATATGGAGAAAGTAATTGCTTGCCTAGTTAAGCTAGATGAACTTTTACGAATTTTTGAAGATACTGACCTAATCAAGCTTGAAACACTATCACAAATTGTATCAGAAATAGAGCATGAAGCTGATATGATCAAAAATGATATTCGCTCGACATTACCGCAAAGTTTTCTTTTTTCAATAGATCGGTCAAATTTTTTAGAAATTTTATCAGTACAAGACGATCTTGCCGATGTAGCAGAAGAGATTGCAAATTTATTAACAATTAAGCAAATGGTTATTCCGCCCGATATTAAAGCTGATTTGACAGCGTATAAAGACAAAAATATGGAAGCTGTTTGGGATGTAAAAGAGATAGTATTTAGCTTTGAAGAACTTCTAGAAGCCTCTTTTGGCGGACCAGTAGCTCAAAAAATTCAAATTAAAATTGAACAAATCGCCTATAAAGAACATGAATCTGATCTTTTAAAGCGCAAACTTTTAAAAAGTCTTTTTAATATTTCTGAATCTTTATCTACTCCGGACTTTTACCTTTGTATGCATCTTATTGAGGCAATAGGAAAAATTTCCCACTCTTCTGAAAAACTTGCGCTTAGAATAGGAATGCTCTTAGACTTTAAATAGCATTATGATCACATTTTTAATTATTTTTACCCTTGTTATCGCCTTCTACATGCTTTGGAACATGGGAGCAAATGATGTTGCCAATTCGATGGGAACATCAATTGGGTCAGGCGCGATCACTCTACGGCAAGCACTAATTATTGCTGCTTTACTCGAATTTGCAGGAGCATTTCTCCTTGGTTCAAACGTATCTGAGACCATTCAAAACGGCATTATAGATCCACTGGCCTTCAAGGCTGAGCCCATGATACTTGTGCTAGGCATGCTATCCGCTCTTCTCGCAACAGCTCTATGGTTACAGATCGCAACTCTTTGCAAGTGGCCCGTATCAACAACTCATGCAATTGTAGGAGCTGTTATTGGCTTTGGAGCTGTTGTATCAGGTGTTCACACAGTTAAATGGCATGTTGTCGGCACGATTGCTCTCAGCTGGGTCCTATCTCCGAGCTTAAGCGCCCTTATTTCATACCTCCTTTTTGCGTTTATTCAAAAACGGATTTTGCACGCTTATAGCCCACTACTTGCTACAAAAAGAATTGCCCCCATATTAGTCTTCTTTGTTTTACTTACCTTTGTAATTAGCACATTTGCTGATGGCCTGGAAAACTTTAATTTTTATCCATCCCTACCTCTTGTCATTACAATCGGATTACTTGTAGGTTTAGTTGGGTATGTGATTTGTAGATATGCCTGCGAAAGGGTTAATGCAGATTCTAGACTCAACCCTGTAATTGCGGCCAAACAAGAACAGCAGCTGTTTAATTTGAGTAGAGCCAATAAACACCTAATTCGGGCAAAACTAGCGTCAACAGAAAAAATTGGCACAAGGTTAGATGATGCACTGACCATCGTATCTGGCATTACCGAAGAAGTGCGCGACAAAACAAAATGGGAAAGCCACATCTCAGCTGATTATAGAGCAGTAGAAAAAATATTTGGCTTCTTACAAGTTCTTTCTGCCTGCTTTGTTGCTTTTGCTCACGGAGCAAATGATGTAGCCAATGCGATAGGACCTGTTTCGGCAATACTTGAAATATTAAAAAATCCTGAAAACATCTATAAACTCTCAAGCAAGATCGACATTCCTGTCTGGCTGCTCCTATTTGGTGGTGCAAGCATTGTGATAGGTCTTGTTACGTATGGCTGGCGTGTTATCGAAACAATCGGCTCAAAGATTACTATGCTTACTCCGACACGGGGCTTTTCTGCTGAATTTGGAGCCTCAGTAACAATTCTGATCGCTTCAAAACTAGGTATGCCAATCTCTACAACTCATGCAATTGTCGGAGCCGTCCTTGGAATCGGTCTTGCAAGAGGAATCTCCTCACTTAACTTCAGACTTATGCGCGATATTTTCCTCTCTTGGATAATCACAATCCCATCCGCAGCAATAGCCTGTATCCTACTCTTCTATCTTCTAAAACTCTTTTTTATTTAAAATAACTACTCTATCATTCAATATAGCAATATGAAAAAATCATTTTTTATCCTCCTTTTCCTCTCTTTTTTTATAGTAATTGGTTGCAGTAAACCAAAGGAAGAGGGATTTAAAATTGGCATTGATCAGAGCTTTTTTCCTCTTAATTTAAGCGGGCAAACAATCAATGTATTTGCCTTTACAAATGAGCTCTTAGAAGAGATTTCTAAAATTAAAAAAACAGAACTTAACCGGATAAATTTAAGCTGGGACAATTTAGTTGAAAGCCTCTATCTTGAAAAGAGTGAAGGGATACTCTCTTCGGCTCCCCCCAATTTTATTAATCATACAAAATTTTCCTTTTCAAGCCCCCTTCTGAAAACAGGACCCGTCCTTGTTGTTCCTCTTGCAATCAATAAAATAGAATTAAAAGATCTTAGCGGAGCTACGATTGCTATGGGAAACACAAATGAAGAATTGGACCTAATGAAAACATACCCACAAATTGAGTTTGTTTTTTACGACTCTATCATTGAAGCTCTAGAAGGGGTTAGTCAAGGAAAATATGGAGCCTGCCTAATCCCTATTCTTCCGGCTCACGCATTTTTAAAAGATCTATTTCAAAACAGTCTGATGATCTCATCACCTGTTCTCACAGATGGTGCAATTAGGCTTATAACTATTAAGGACAAGCAAGAGTCGCTAATAAAAATTCTTAATGACGGGCTATCTGAGCTTCATAAAAATGGCACTTACGATGCCTTGATCTCCAAATGGGCCCTATATCAAAACTAGTTTTAGATAATAAGGCATCGATCACTTTGCTCAAATTCTTTTCGAACACGGGCTAGTTCTATAGGGTCAATAGGAACAGGTTTAATTCCCCAAATATTTTCTGCATAGTGCCGAATTGACTCATCTGAAGAAAATTCACCCATAGAAGCTATGTTGTGAAGCGCATATTCAGCCCATTTTCGTGGATTTTGATAGAGTTCTTCCACTTTTTTCTGAGTATCATAATAGGCTCTAAGGTCTTTCAAGACAAAATAGCGATCTCTATCATGCCCTTTTAAAAGCGAGTCATATATAGACTGAAGAACTGCTTGTTCGACTTCATTATCAGCAAGTTCGCCACTCTTAAGCAGATCCATAGCCTCTCGTATTTGGCTATCTTTATGAAGTATATCCTCAGGATTATAACTTTTATCCTGATTCATCTTACGAATTTCATCTGCTGTACTTCCAAAGGAAAATGGCCACCACTTATTAGTTACTGCCCGTCTCATTTCAATATTAGCTCCATCATCCGTCCCAATAGTTAAAGCTCCGTTCATAGCAAATTTCATATTACTTGTTCCTGAAGCCTCCTGACCTGCAGTTGAAATTTGATTGGATAGGTCAGCTGCCGGAATAATGATTTCCGCTTTTGAGACATTATAATTTTCTATAAAAATCACCTTTAATTTCTCGCCAATGATTGGATCGTTATTCACTTTTTTAGAGAGAATATAAAAAAGACGAATAATGTTTTTTGCCATATCGTAGCCAGGGGCTGCTTTACCGGCAATAATCACCTTTCTCTTTACAAGAATGCTATTGGGGTCCTTTTTTAATTCATTGTAAAGCATGATGACGTGAATTGCCTTCATCAATTGCCTTTTATATTCGTGAATCCTTTTAACAAGGACGTCAAATATAGCATCTGCTTCTAAGAAGAATTCTTTTTTTAAATCAACAGCTTGCCCGTATCGATCTTGTTTATATTTTACTAATGCATTAACAAGCCGCTTTTTATTCTCCATTTTAATGAGAAGAAAACGGTCCTGTACATCTCTATCCGATGCAAATTCAGCTAATTTTGCAATTTTTGGAAAATCAGTAATCCATTCATCTCCAATAAGATCAGTAATCATTCTAGCAAGCTTAGGATTGCAACTTAAGAGCCATCGTCTTTGAGTAACACCATTTGTAACATTTGTAAATAATCCGGGGCGCATCTCTTCAAATTCGGGAAATATATCATTTTTTAGAATTTTTGAATGGAGTTCTGCGACACCATTTACTTTATGAGAGCCAACAATAGCAAGGTTTGCCATACGAACTCTACCATTTTCAATGATCGACATTTTTCTGACCCTGTCTTCATTATTAGGAAATCTTGCTCGAACTTGATTGCAAAACTCAAAGTTAATTTTTTCTATGATCTTATATTGACGTGGTAGAATTTCTGATATAATTGATCGATCCCAATCTTCAAGTGACTCTTTTAATACTGTATGATTTGTATAACTGCAAACTTCTCTAGTAATTTCCCATGCTTTACCCCAGGGCAAATTATGCTCTTCTGTCAAAATACGCATTAATTCGGCAATTACAAGCGCTGGGTGAGTATCATTAATTTGTATTCTCGTTACATTGGGAAATTCATCTAATGTTCTATGCATTAAAAAGTACTGCCTAAAGATGTCTTGTAAGGAAGATGTTACAAGAAGGTATTCCTGCTTAATTCGCATGAGTAAACCCAAGCTATTTTTATCATTTGGATAGAGAACATCGGTCACAGATATATTTTTATTTGCATCACTTAGATCACCTGCATTGAATCTTGCTATTTGGAAATTTCTTGGTGACTCTTTTGTTGTCCAGAGACGAAGAGTTAGCGCTGAAAAATCAGACTTCCCTCCATATCCAACAACAGGAATATCGTACGGCAGCGCTCTAACCTCCTCGTAATCAACAAGTGAATGAATTTCTTCATCATGAGCATTACGTCTTGAGATTACTCTGCCCCCATATTTCACCATTGTTGCAAATGAATCTCGTCTCATTTCCCAGGGAACTTCACTAAGTAGCCAGCAATCAGGACGCTCAACCTGCACACCAAACCACAGCTCTTGCTCGAAAATTCCGTATTGATATCTCAATCCATATCCCATTGCACAGTAATGCTTTGTCGCTAAAGAATCAAGGTAACAAGCAGCTAATCTTCCAAGACCCCCATTGCCT
>CAMBTZ010000015.1 GCA_945870925.1 Chlamydia trachomatis
AACTGAGCTCGAACGGATGTTCCGGTAACAGTGTTAGTAATTATAATCGGATAATCCTGAAGAAGAGGATCTGAAAGTTGAGTATTAGGATCAATATTAGCCATACGAACATCTACTTTCGAACTGGTTAGTATCCAATCACTGCTTACAATCCTATGCTTTGGATAAATCTTATACTCTCTTCCATCAGTTAGAAATACAGCAGATCCATCAGAGGTCACTATGCTAAGACTCAAGTTTTTATGCTCTTGATCAAGCCCTATTTTTTTAAGTATTAACCTATCTTTAGGCAGCTCCATATTTACTGCAAATGCCATAAAAGGTAATGAAATAATACAGAGTAATTTTTTCATTTAAGTCTCCTTTAATCCATACATCATCCTTTCCTCATTTTTTTGTATAGAAAAAGGTAGAAATTCCTTGAATTTTTAAAAAAATCCTTTATGAATAGGTCATGGCAATATTAAATGAGAGCTTATTCCGTTTATCGATAGAAGATATTTCCCCTATCTTAAAATCACACAATCTCGGTGATTTAAAATACATAAAATCAATATCTAAGGGAATCGAGTCCCAAACATTTTCATTAATTACCGAAAACTCCTCCTATATTCTTACTCTTTTTGAAACTGATGATCACAATCTCACTCAGATGCAAAACATATCCCATTTTTTTACTTCGAGAGGCTTTCCCGTTCCTAAAATAGTTGCAACTTGTGAAGTGTCAAACAAGAAAAGTATAATCTCTTCTCACTTAACAGGTAAAGTTAAATCCGACTGGACAATAGACGATTATGAGGCAATTGGATTTTTACTTGGTAATATTCACAAGAGCGCAAGCGCAATACCTAAAATGATTTCTAATACACCCTTTATCTGGCAACTTTCTACCAGTTTCTACCAAATTCAAAAGCAAATTCCAAAAGAATTTCAAAGACTAGAGCAAGAGATCATTCTTCTAGAGGAATCCTGGCCGTTAAATCTGCCCAAAGGTTTTATTCATGGAGACCTTTGGCATAAAAACGTCCTTTTTGAAGGGGCTAATATTACAGGGCTCTTAGACTTTAAACCCTCATATGAACCTTATATATTAGATCTTGCAAATCTTATAAAAAAGATACCCCAGACAAACACTAATTTTCGAGAAGCCCTTCTTTCAGGCTATGAACTCTCACGACCACTATCTCTTGAAGAGAATCAATCACTTGATCTCTTAGTCTACTCAAAAATTCTAGCCACGATCTTATATCTGTTAAATAAATCTCTCTATTATCCAAATCGAAAAGATGAATTTCAAACCTATGCCTATCTTGGTCTACTTAAACTAGACTCAATCGCATCTTTTTCATAATCATTGAAGTTAATTAAATTAATTGTTATGTGAAAATCATTATACAATAATTTCAAATATAGGCTATCCGTGAATGTAATTTGTTCAATACTTACTACTTTATTAGTTATGAGTTCTAAAGAAAATAGCCCCTCATCTCCACCCTCAGCACCTCCAGCAAACACCTGCGAACCTTATTTTCTTGACTGCAGAGGTATAATGGGAGATCTCTATGGCGAACTCCTATTTCTTCAACCAAACGGCAGCTCCCTTTACTACGCAGCTCAAGCAAATGGGCTAGATCAAGATATTAACATACCTGCAATATCACCAAATTGGATCATACATGAAATCACCCCTAACTATAGTGCTGCTTTTAAATTAGGAGGCAAATTCCTTTTTACAGATCTTAAAACAAATTTAGAAGCAAGTTGGCAACGTCTATTTTCAAGTAAATCGGCTGGACACAAAGTATATGATGAGGGTCAGATGCTTGGTCCAATTTCTGATATTGGTCCAAATTCTGCTATTTACAGCGAATCTAAAGGGAAAATAAAGTTTCATTATGACTCTGTTGATCTCGTATTTGGACAAGAATGTTGTCTATTTAAACGTTTATACCCAAATATCTTCTGCGGAGCAAACTTCGTACGAATTAAACAAATCTCGAATTCAACTTATTCTAATAAATCAGCAGGCACTAATCGTACCTTTGACATATCTTCTACGTTTATTGGCGCTGGACCCCAATTTGGACTAGATTTTGATTACCGAATAGGTAAAGGGTTCTTTTTTTCAGGCTCTACATCATTAGGTCTAGACATTGGAGAGTCTGAAAATAGAGTAACTTATTATTCCAGCTCCCCTTATCTTGTTACAAACGGCATTCCTATCCCAAATAGTCAAAGCGTAACTGTTCCAAACAGAACTCAACTTGTTCCAAGCTTAGAAGAAAAGATTGGATTTTCCTATATCGCTCATTTTAAATGCAGTAAAGTGAAATTTGGCGCCGGTTATCAGGCTCAAATTTACTTAAACGCTATTCAAACAATCGATATGACTGCACCTCAAGTAGAACCATCACTTTTACCTGACAATGCACCTGATTCAGGCATGTTTGCCGTTGGATTTGAAAGAACTTTAAGTAATTTTATATTAACAGGACCCTACATTTCTCTAAGCGTCGATTTTTAGGGAAAGAGCAGTCTGAATTGGTCACGTAATGATGAAGGGACAACCTCGTCAACCCCTGTTTTATCATACATGAGAAAATACATGCATGAAAACATGATGCCCATGGCAGGGCTAAAAATAGCAATCATTAGGGCAATTGCAGATACAACGGATCTTTTTAGACTTAAAAATGAGCGGTCTAATGATTTTTTAAGTGGGGCAATTTGTCCAAATGTTGAAAGGTGCAATATAACTTTAATAAGAGAAGCAAAGGCTGAGTATGCAAGCCACAAAATATCGGCTAAAAGAAGAAGAAAGAAGAAAAATCTTGCGGCAAGTGCTGAAAAAATACCCGACTTTCCACTCTCTTTTGAATAATTTCCATCGATCTGATTTGTTTTAAAAACACTCGGATCAATCTTAAGCCCAGGAGCCTCGGTAATAGGAGTCTCCTCCATCTCTTTTTCGTTGTAATCAAAGATGTTGTAAATTGCCATACTTAAAACCTTTTTTGCATTTGTTGATCCCATTTAAAGCAGCGATTCTATACATCTCTGCAAAAGTTGGGAAATTAAAAACATGTTCTACAAAGTAATCGATTTTCAGATTAAATGAAATTGCTACTTGCGCTAGGTGTATCGACTCAGTAGCTCCAAGCCCAATAATATGAGCACCTAAAAGTTCAAAATTTCTTGGATTAAAAATTAGTTTGCACATTCCTGATTCACTTCCTGATATCATGCTCTTGGAGATTTCATAAAAATAAGCTCTACCAACTTCATATTCGCTACCTTTAGACTGAACCTCTTCTTCTGTTTTACCAATACTTGATATCTCAGGAATTGTATAAATTCCATATGGATAAAGAGTTTTAAATCGATCAACATTCATTCCACAAGCACTCATTCCAGCAAGTCTTCCTTGAACGTATCCGGATGAAGAAAGACAAGGACCATCTATAAGATCCCCGGCAGCAAAAATATGAGCAACTTTTGTCTGGTAATGTTCGTTTACATCTAGATACCCTTTTGCATTTAAACTAAGACCGGCATTATTGATCTCTAAACCTCGAACATTTGCCTCTCTACCGGCAGCCACAAGAACAGTCTCTGCATGCAACGAAGTTCCATCCTTAAAAAGAACTTCAACTCCCTTCTCTTTAACAATAATCTTATTATACTCTTTCTCTCCCATGAATATAAGCTTACTTTCCTCTAAAGCTACCTGTAAATGAGCTCCTATCTCTCTATCTAAAAAAGGGAGCATTCGAGATCGCTTATCAACAAGAGTTACTTTTGTACCAAGAACACAAAACATGCTAGCATATTCAGTTCCAATAATACCCGCTCCTATAACAATCATAGACTTAGGAACAATATTCATGTCTAGAAGAGTAGTGGAATCAAATACCTTTTTCCCATCAAAAGGGACATCTTTTGGACATCTAGGTCTTGACCCAGTTGCTAGTAAAATTGTTTTTGCTCTTAGCCTTTTAATAATTTTATCTTCTAGAATTACATCTACCGTGTGCGGATCAATAAATTTTGCAAACCCAGAAACCACTTCTATCCCGTTTTTTTTTAATTGTCTTGCTATTGTCTCCTTAAGATGGCTTTTGACCCAATTCACTCGAAAATTCAAATCTGAAATAGAGATGTCTGACATTTTAGGAAGCTTATATTTTTCAGCATAAAAGCTTTTCTCACTAAAATTTGTTAAATCAAGGATCGCCGCTCTAAGCGCTTTAGAGGGTATAGTTCCCGTCCACAGCGACGAACCTCCTGTTTCCCATCCTTCAATCACATGAACCTTTCTACCGCTCTTACTCGCTTGAATAGCAGCTTTTTGACCGGATGGACCTGATCCAATGACTAAAAAATCAATTTCTTCCAAAATTAACATATAAAGATTTTTTTACAACAAATGAGCTCTTAAAATCAAGCTTCTGTTTCTCGGTTAAGTGAGAAAAGATCTAAGACATGCTCAGCCTGAATTATATAGGAAATTACTAAAAATAGAGCGCCGAAAATAATTGTTTGAAGACCGAATTGATGAACTTGTCTAAGTAGCCCTCGTACAAATATAACATCCAGATTACCAAATAACAAATTAAGGGTTGGTTCCGCTAAGAATAAATATCCAAATATAACGGTAACTATTCCAGCTCCAATTGCTGCTACTGTGGTTTTTACAAAAGACTTTGCAAGAGGTTTTAACACTTCAATATCAAGACGGCTAAGAAGGAATCCCATATTAAAAAATGAAGCCGCACTTGTTGCTAGAGCAATACTAGCTCCGCCCTGTTTAAACCCAAAAACCATCACCACGCTTAAAACTAAATTAATAGCAACACTCCAAAGTGAAGCAAGCGATGGCGTCCAAAAATCCTTTTTTGCATAGAAAGCGGGAGCTAAAATTAATACAAACGCTGAAGGAACAAGACCAATTCCATAGCCCCAAAGACATCTTGTTGTATTAATTGTAGAAAGATTTGTAAACATTCCCCGTCCATAAAGTAAATTTACAGAAAGCGCACCTAAAACAAAAATAGCAATTGTACCTGGCATGAGCAAGCTAAATGTCCTTGCAAATCCAAAGGTCAAAAGCGATTTAAAATGATCACTATCCCCTTCTTTCATAGCTCTTGTTAACGGTGGCATTATAGCCGATGAGATTGCTATTCCAAAAAGAGCTAAAGGCAACTGTTGCAATCTATGTGCAAAACTTAAATAAGCAGGCACTTCCATTGAAGCAAAACAGGCAATAATAACATCAACTGCGCTATTTATCTGAACAGCTGCAACTCCAATTACTCCTAGAAAGAGAGGGGCTATCATTTTTCTTAAATCTGCTGAAAATATTTTAGCTTGTAACCACTCTTTTAATGTTAGGAATTGTCTTATATATCTTTTTAAACCGGGGACTGTCACCCACCATTGAAGGAAAAAAGCCAAGACAATCCCAAATGAAATTCCCATCATAGCAGTATAAGGATTGTGTTTGCGAAATAACCAAATAGATGAAATCCAAACAATATTAAAGGCAACCGGCGCTACTCCAGATAAGAAAAATTTTCTTTCGCATTGCAAAAGAGCCATCGAAAGTCCAAAAAGACAAATAAATAAAATACCGGGAAGCATTACCATTGTCATATAAATAATTTGTCTTACTGCTTCTGTATGTTCAAACAAAGAAAGAACACACACCAAAACAAGCTCTAATATAATGATTATTAAAAGCAGAACAAAAGATAGCGACCAAAAAAGATCTCTAAAAAACTCAGCACCTTTTTTGGGATCATCTTTTCTTACATTTTCAAAAAAGGGTATAAAACCATTAAGGAGAGCACCTTCACCAAAAAGACGTCTCAGTAAATTAGCTAACCTAAAAGCAACTAAAAAGGCAGCAACGGCAAATGAAGTTCCGAAGCAAAATGCCATGGAAAGATCTCTCACCATACCCGAAAACCGGCTAATAAAAGTGCCGGTTAAAAAGTGAGAGGCTGACCTAGCCACTGACCTATGCGTATCCCCATCCCTCATAATTTAATACTAACCTAAGAACCTGTTTAATATCTATGATTGTGATGCTTTGCTGCTATAAATTCGATGTAACCTCATACTATAGTCATTTTATTTGAATTAAGGCTATGGCCTCAAGAGCATCTTGATCTTATTACATGCCTGCATCGGATTTGTAATAATCTAAAGCGCTCTTTTTGCCACCAGTCTTAATTGAAAATCAAATAACTATAAATCAAATTACGATCTCTCCATTTTTTAAATAGTAAATCGCGCCCCCTTTTCAACTGGATCCGTCATTAAAAATGGAATATTTCGCTTGGCTGCATTTTTAAAACAAATTAAAACAGCTGTTTGATCATGAATACACTCTTTGGCTAAATTAGTTAATGCGACAACTAAACGACCAACTAAAATCTTTGAACTATCTGTATCAACAAGCGTGATTCGTTCAACTCCAATTGGCCCAAAATCAACTGTTAAAAAAAATGATTCGGGATCACTAACTAACGGTATAGCGGAAATAATTTCTCCAGCAGCAAGCGTTACCTTATCAAATAGTTTTTTATCTAAATAGTCCGGTTTTGTATACCTTGCTTCATAAGCAATAGAAAGTGGAGCACCAATCCCCACCTCTTCATCACCAGAAGTTAAATAAACAGGCTTCTCGCTAACAAGCGAATGAACCAGAATTAACTCTGATGAGACGTTACTAATAGTCAAAACTCTTTGAACATCCCCTAAAACAGGGACATCTGATAAACAGAACCTAAATTTTGCAAAATTATCTAGTGATATCATAATTATTTCCTATTAAGTTATTTGCAAATTGAGTCGCACCAATCAATATTCAATTGATATGCATGAATGAAACTCGAATAAAAACGCTTCTTTGCTTCATCAGATGATTCCAACACGATCGAATTTAATAATTTTTGCACCATTTTAATATGATAAACTTCTCCTGGATCATCTCCACCTACATGAATTTTAAAATAGATCAAATCATCTTTATTCAACTTTAACTCTGATGCAAGAGCATTCCATAAAGCTTCAATCATTTGACCTGCATGCATTTCAAAAGCAACCATCATAGCACATCTTTCAAAACAAAGATTAGATCCAAGCTTTTTTCCTAAGGTCGTTAAATATACTCTTGTTGAAGGGCAATAATCAGGCCTTACAGTCTCACTAAAAACATTCATTAAGTCTTTTCTTAAAAGGGCAGAATGAAAATTATCTCCTGTATCTAAAATTTTTGGCAGAGCTTTCATTCCTTCAGTTTTTATTAAATAATTTCCACCGGTCTCATCCCAGCTTAAGAAACTCCCCACTACAAATGTTTTTTCAATTCTTTCAGACATGCATATCTTACCCTCAATAACTTGATCAATAAGATTTTTATATGCACCTGCTTGAATAAAAGGAAAAGCTTCTGACATTGCTAGATAACGTTCTAGAACTTGCCGAGCGTTAAGTCTATTCAATCCAATACTAAATGGGTGTACACTATATTTCGAACTAACAATCTGCTTAAGCATCTTATTTATCTCAAGTTCCTTTGGAGAAACTGTATCAAGTGTGCTCATTTTTCTTAAGGGAAAAACAAATGGGCTTGCATGTGCGCGAATAAGTTTATAAAATTCAATATTTTTTAAATTTTTATACGACTTATTTATAGATTCCATGAGCGATCCGTTTAATCGGCCATAACCACTCCTCATTAAATTTGTTATCATAATATGTTCCTGTGGTTTCTATTTTAATTTATTTAATTATTAACGCTTATTACGCAAGCCGAAATCCGTTATCAACCGGTTTAGCTGGCTCCAAATATGCAAGGCCTTTAACTGTACAAATAGCAGAACAAACTGAAGATCCCTCTTCTAATTCAAACATATCCTTTACTTCTAATGGATTCAAGTTTGTTAGCACAAGAACTTGCTTATCAACTAATGAACTAACTTTAAAGCTTTTTTGAAATAAGCCCATACAAAACACATCCCCAATTTCCCCAAAATTTACTGCGCACTGTACTTTTTTATAAGAACCGTGATAATCGGAATCAACTACTGATATTCCTCTAATTGTCCCAATTCTTAAATCAAGTACTGAAAACTCAGGCCAAGTTAAATTTCGTGGATTTATCTCCAAAATTTCATCTTGAGCTAAGATACCTACTCTAGAACCAAGCTCTACTGCTAGTGATGGCCTCATAAAAACTGTTGTAGCCCTTTTATCATCATAAGAACCAATGTGAGATTGAACACCGGTAACAAGACAATGGGACATCATTTTTCCAATCTGCTTTATTGGGAAATTGACTATTGAAAGCATTTGACTACCTGTTATTTCAGATATGGTATGATTTGAAACCAATTGCGCAGAACTTGTATACACATCTTTTTTAGTTAATGCTTTATGCTCCTCCATTAAACGTGATGAAAAAGTTAAATTAATTAAAAATGCTGCAACTGTTGCGCTTTCATTTAATTTAACTTCGCGAGCTTGACCTATTGCTAGACATACTTTATTGAAAGTAGAAAAATTAACAAAACTAGAACCAAATGGGGAAGATAAACAGACCGACATAACATTTCTCCTTATTTTTAAAATTTGTAAAACATTAAGAATTTATGAATATTTTTACAACAAAAATATTTCTAAAAAAACTCATTATTTATAGATATAAATGAATCTTTCTATTAAAATAGATGTAATTTTATTTCTCATTTTCACATTTAGAATTCATTAAACAAAGGACAAAAAATGCCGGGTCCCATTTCTCATGACAACACAAATAAATCAAGTTTTTTACACACATTAATTTCGAGTGCCTTTGGCGGAGCAGGCGGTGCATTCGCCGCATTTCCAGCTGAAAATCTTAAAAAGAATTTCCAAAGAGGTGCACTCCGGACATCCGATATTATTAATCTAGCTAACGGCAAGTTTTTTAATGCACTAAAACCTACACAGTTATATAGAGGAGCAAGCTCTTTCTCTGCATCGGTAATGATGGCATCAACAACAAGCATATCCCTAAATAAACTAATCCAATTACTACCGTTTTATGACTCCTCTTCAAAATTACATGAATTAGCCGCAGCTATCTGTAGCGGAATGCTTGGTGCCATTGTAGGCTCAACACCTGTAGAAAATATCATCTTAACTCAACAGAAATTATCAACAGGACCGATTCCTGCAATAAAACACCTGTTAAAGCAAGGCATAACAAGGCCCTGGGCTGGCCTTCCTGAGCTTATGGCTCGCGAAGGTGGCTTTACAGGAGTTATGCTTTTTGCCGGACCATCTGCAAGAAAATTAACCTTTGACAAAACTCACAACACACAATTGTCTATAATAGCTGAGTTAGCAGCAGGAGCAGCTGGCTCATTACTTACACAACCATTTGACACTATCGCAACTTATCGTCAAGAAAGAGATGGAAAGATACCCCTTAAAACTACCATTATAAATATGTATAAGGAAAATGGGGTGCTCCGATTTTATCGAGGGGGAATACCCCGAATAATTCTCTTTACTATATGCTCCATAAGCATTCCAAGATTTGCAGAAAAAATCAGCTTTTTTTTAGATGATAGAGTGTAATTCAATGTTAAATAGATTAACCACTTATTCTTTCACAGCCTTACTCTCTTTTACTTTATTTGAAATAGACGAAATAGTAAAAGAGAGCTTTCCCCCAAAACATTTAGATCCATTACCACCTCAACCTGGATATAAAGTTTTCGGTTATATGGGATGTCCTTTACAAAAAATATCCGATATCCAAAAAAGAGAGAGAAACTTATTTTTCTCAAGTACAATTAATGCTCCGCAAAAATTTGCTCTAAAAAGATCAGGATCAAGGGATACACCCGCTGTTCTTCAAATAGAAATTAAGGATGACGCATCAATTAACCCCCAAGATCTTTGGAGAGATCCTCAACTAAATAAATTATCTTATATTCCTCCAATGGAAGTTAGTTACTGGCCCGCCATCCCTCCCGAGATTCAAATGAAAACTAATCTTCATCTGAGAGTTCACCATTTAGTAACCTGTGAAGTATTACAAGAAACTGGTCACTGGTGCAGATGTATAAAGAAATTATCTAAAATAATATTAGGGTAATTGACGTGACCCTCTAGTTTTGATATAATGTTGAAAAAATTTGAAAGGAACTTATGACAGCAGGCACAAATGCGATTTCGTTAAAAAAAACAGGCACTTCTAATATTTTTACAACAGGATTTGCACTATTCTCTATGTTTTTTGGCGCAGGCAACTTAATATTTCCTTTAATAATTGGTAAATCAACAGGTGGAAATTGGCCTTATGCAGTTTTAGGACTTTGCATAACTGCTGTAATCATCCCTTTTTTAGGCCTAGCCGGCATGATTTTTTTTGAGGCTGATTGTAGAAAATTTCTTGATCGAATCGGAAGAATCCCAGGTTTTTTACTACTTTTACTACTACAATTAATTTTAGGACCTATCGGTGTTATTCCCCGTTTATTTACTTTGATGCATGCGATTTTAAAACCTTATCTTTTTGAAATCTCTCTCCCTATATTTTGTGCTGTTGTAGCATTTATAATATTTTTATGTAGTTTAAAAAAACAAAATCTCATCAGTATACTTGGAATTATTTTAACTCCAATTTTAATCGCATCTCTAATCTGTCTTTTTTCTTCAGGATTTTTTTATCAATCTTCAACTCCTCTATTTGAAATCTCTCCATTAAACAGTTTTCTTCAAGGGTTTGTTGGAGGCTACAATACCATGGATCTAATAGCCGCATTTTTATTTGCAACCGTAATTCTCCCCCATTTTCAAAATGAGGTTAAATCAGCTACACACCAAGAAACAAGAAAAAACCTATTAAAGAAAGTTTTATACTCAAGCTCTATTGCCGCAATCTTACTTTTTCTAACTTATATAGGACTTTGCTTTATCTCCTGTTACCATGCACCCGCTCAAGAAATGGCTGTTCCTTCCGAGGAACTACTCGGAGCTATAGCAGGAAAACTTCTCGGAAAAACCGGCAGCCTGATTGCAGCAATAACAATATCAACAGCCTGTTTAACAACAGCAATTACTTTGACTCTGATCTTTTCAGAATACTTGCGCACCAATTTGCTAAAAGAAAGAATCAGACCCCTTACCTCCCTATGGATCACTCTGCTTTTAGCGACAGGCTTCTCAACCCTAGGATTTAAAGGAATCGCATCATTTTTAGAACCGATTCTTGAAATCTGTTATCCGGCTTTGATTGTGTTAACTATTTTAAATATTTTTTATTATTTTACAGGATTTAAAGCGATTAAACTTCCTGTATTTTTAACCTTTGCTTGCTCTGCAATCCTATATCTAATTTGACTGTTGTGTATTTTAGGGGAATATTGTATACTTGCCAGCAAATTTTGTGAGGAAATTATGTCTAGAGTTTGTGAAGTGACAGAGAAGCGTTTCGGAAAAGGGAGAACTTACCGCTACCGTGGTATCGCAAAAAAGAATAAAGGTATTGGTCTTAACATTACCGGGTCGAGCAAAAGACAATATAGACCTAATCTATTTGTCCAAAAATTTTGGTCATCTGAAGAAAAAAGATTTATTACTTTAAAAGTTTCTGCTCATGGTATTCGTATCATCGACAAAGTAGGTCTAGATGGCGTACTTAAAAGAATGAAAAAGCGCGCAGCTCTTGCTAACGCCTAAATTTTATTTTAAGCAAAAGAGAGATGTTGATTAAAAAATTAATTTCTCTTTTTTGCTTTATTTGGTTAATTAATCTCTCTACTTTCATTTTTTTTTCAATTCATCTAAATCTTCCAAAAAATGAAGATGATTATGTTCTCTATTTTAAAGAGAGCGGGAAAGATCTTAAATATTTAATTTCTAAGTGCCTAAACTCGGCAAACAAATCAATTTTCATCTCAAGTTTTGGAATAAACGACAATGACATTCTTAATATATTAGAATCAAAAGCACTTTCCCTCCCTATAAAAATTGCCTACGATCCAAAAGAGCATAATCTACTTCCTCAAGGAAAGAATGTTGAATTAAATTCTTATTCAAAACAGGGCCTTATGCACAGAAAACTTGTCGCAATTGACAATGAACTTCTTTTGCTCGGCTCAACTAATCTCACCCCTCTTGCGCTTAAAATTCACAAAAATTTAATTGTATGTATTCGCTCTAAAGAACTCTACTCTGCAATTATTGAAAATCAAACTCTTTTAAGGAAAAACTATTCATTCTATCCACTCCCTCATACAAAAGATTTAGCCCTTAAAACCTTATTACAGGAACTTGATTCCGCTAAAAATCGGATTTATCTCTGTATTTATACTTTTACTCATGTTGCGCTTTCAGAAGCCTTAATAGCAGCAAAAAATAGAGGGGTTGATGTACGCATCTATATTGATAAAGGAATGGCAAGAGGAACTTGTAAAAAAATTATAACCCTATTAAAAGCAAACAAGGTATTTATTGCAAGTCACTTAGGAGGGGGACTTCTTCATCATAAATGTGCTTTAATTGATGATACTTTTGTATTTGGATCATTAAACTGGACAAAAGCTGCCTTCTCAAAAAACGAAGAATACCTCCTTTTTCTGAAATCGCTTTCCCCTAATGAACTCAAGCAGATTAATAACTTCTTTTCACATGTTCATAAGAGTTCCTTGCTACTTTCGCCTAGTTCAGTTATGTAAAAGGGATGCTAGGCACAGTTTTTGCAATGTCATTCACCCTATTTTTATTAATGGATCCAATTGGGAATATCCCCATCTATCTTGCAATTTTACAAGAAATTGATCACAAAAGAAGACTTTGGATTATATTTCGAGAAAAAATTATCGCCCTATTTATCATCATAATTTTTGCCTACTTTGGAGACAATTTCTTAAAAGCGCTCAGCATTTCACATGAATCTATATTTTTAGCTGGCGGCATAGTGCTTTTTATTATGGCTTTAAAACTTATTTTTCCTGAAAACGGCTCACTTTTAGAAAGCTTAGCTATTGAGGGCGAACCCCTTATTTTCCCTTTAGCCATCCCTTTAGTTGCTGGCCCTTCCGTTTTAGCAGCAGTCATGATATACTCTCATCAAATTGAGAATTCAGGCCTTTTATTTATTGCGATCGGAATAGCCTGGATAGCATCTACCATAATTCTTATGGGATCGACATTTATCCAAAAATGGCTTGGTCTTCGAGGAATTAAAGCGTTAGAACGCTTAATGGGTCTTATATTAATGTTGATTGCAATTAATATGTTTTTGAAAGGTATTGTAATATTCCAGACAACTCCCAGTCAAATGCTTACAGAAGAAATACTGCATTAATCCTCTCTTATAACGGGACTAATTACATCGGATTTCAAAACAGTCCTGAAGGACCATCAATTGAAAAACATCTGCAATTTGCATTAGAAAAAGCTCTTCAAAATAAAGTCTCTTTACTTGGAGCTTCTAGAACAGATAAAGGTGTTCATGCTGAAGGGCAAGTAGTAAGTTTTTTTCTAAAAAAAGAGATACCCCTTGATAACCTTCAATTTAGCGTTAATTCACTTTTGCCAAAAGATATTCGGATACATAAGATTTTTTATGTCCCTAAAACATTTCACCCAAGTATTGATGTTCTTAAAAAAGAGTATCACTATCTTGTCCAAATTGATAAAATTCAACCCCCTTTCAATCGATTTTATAGCTGGCACTATCCGTTTCAACTTGATATAGAAGCAATGCAAGAAGGAGCTAAACTTTTAATAGGAAAAAAAGATTTCATTGCATTTCAGAACAATAAACATCCCGCAAACACTACAGTTGGTGAAATTGGAGAAATCTTGATCAAAAAGGATGATTTTATACATTTTACTCTCATCGGAAACAGTTTTTTATATAAAATGGTGCGAAACATAGTAGGAAAATTAGTCTATATTGGTCAGGGAAAACTTAAACTTTCAATGCTTGAATCAATTATTGCTAGTGGTCTTAGAAAAAATGCCGGAATATGTGCCCCTGCACATGGCCTTACCTTAAAGCGAGTATTTTATGATTTCACGTAATGATTCATGTTGGTGCGGAAGTGGACAAAAATGGAAAAAATGCCACTACCCTAACGAAAACCCGATTGCAATAACTGTAAATCACTCTGCTCAATATAAAAAGCAGTATGGAATTTTACTGAAAACCGAAGAACAAATTTCCGGAATCAGGGCAGCATCTAAATTAGCAGCTCACATCTTAAAAGAGGCCTGCACTTTTGCCAAAGAAGGGATAACAACCAATCAAATCAATGATCTTGTAGTAAAACTTCATAAAGACGCCGGTGCAATTCCGGCACCTCTTGGTTACGGAGAACCCCCATTTCCTAAAGCAACCTGTACATCTCTAAATGAAGTTATCTGTCATGGCATCCCAAACGATATTCCTTTAAAAACCGGCGATATCCTTAATATTGATATCACATCAATCCTTAACGGCTATTATGGGGACTGCAGCGCTATGGTAGCTATAGGAAAAATTAGTCCTGAGAAACAAAAAGTTATTGATACCTCTTATGAATGTCTCATGCGATCAATTGCAATTTTAAAACCGGATGTTCTCATTCATGAAATTGGCGACATCATAGAAGACTACGCAAGCTTGCAAAACTGCTCAGTCGTAGACCAATTTGTAGGTCACGGAGTCGGCATCCACTTCCATGAAGCACCCCAAATTCCCCATCACTTAAATAACCTTAAAATACCGCTAGCTGCAGGAATGACCTTCACGATCGAACCTATGATTAATGCCGGCAAGCGTTTAGCCGTAATCGATCCTATTGATCATTGGACTGCCCGCACAGCTGACGGACGCCCAAGTGCGCAATGGGAACACACAATCCTCATTACACCTATCGGACATGAAATTCTTACCCTACTTTAGGAGATCTTTTAAGGAAATTGGCTGCTTTGTGCTTTTTTTAGTTTGGAGTGATTTGTTAATTGTTTGACGATAGTTAAGTGCGTCTTGTTGATTGCCAATTGATTGTTTAAGCTCATCTATTTTTTCTTCGGCACGTCTTGTCTCTTTGTGCGATATGCCAATTAAGACTCTAAGAGAATCCATCTCCTTGCTTTTATCCTCAAATGCTTGCTGACGTTTCTCAATTTCAGATTCCCAAATTACTTTATCCTCTTCGATTTTCTCTCTCAAGATTTCAAAGCGACTCTGCCAAAGTTCTGCGTCTCTTCTTAAATCTTTTTCTGCAATTTCCTTTACATGGAAAATATTTTGCACTTCACCTGTGATCTCATATCCAAGATAAAGAGATAAGAAAATTGTACCAAGCCAGGGGACATTCCAATCAAGCCAAAAAAGATAGGTGACTGTTGCCATAAAAGCAAAAAAACCGCTTAAAAACAGACTTTTCTTACCTGTAATAGCATAAACAACCAGAACCCCAAGCGCCATAAAAAGAACAATTGCATCTGCCAGATTTGTTTGAGCTAATACAACGATTGCCGAAGTAGCTAAAAAGTAAGCTGGTACAATTAACCAGGCAAGCCATTTGCTTTCCGGAGGAGGAAATAATTTTTCTCTAACTTGGTTCCATACGTTCATTTGTTGGAGTATATACCGTGGGCCTTTCAAAAAGCAATATTCAACATATAACGGGTATAGCGAAGCTCACCATTTTTTATCAAAGCTTTCATTTGAACAAGTTCAGCCAAATCTCTAGTTGCTGTTGCTCGTGAAGTCTTTGCTATCGCAATATAATTCTCTGCGCTAAGCCCCGCTTTAACCCCAGTTAAACCCTCTGAAAACATCATCAACAACACTTTTTCCTGTCTTGAATTAATCTTTTGTGTGATCTCTCTCATTATCTTTGATTTTGCAATCAAAAAACAAAGAAATTTGATCGATTCTTCCTGAGCTTGTAAAATAACATCTGAAAAAAAAGTGACAAAATCATTAATATTTAAAGTTCGGTTACACCTCTCTAAAGCTTGATAATATTCTTTCTTTCGTCTCTCTAACACCTTTGAAACAGCAATTAATACAGGACGACTAGCTTCTTGGGAAAGAATTTTTTCAACCAAAAGACGCCCAATTCGCCCATTTCCATCTTCAAAAGGATGTATACTTTCAAAATAGACATGAGCCATAGCAGCTCTACCTAAAACAGAATGTATCTTACGTGTAGAATTAAACCAATTCAGAAACATTTCCATTTCATCGGGAACTTTTTTTGATGGGGGCGCTTCAAAGAAAATTTTCGGGATATCATATCTATTCGAAACAATTTGCATGGGCTCATTATGAGTACGATATTTTCCAAGGTCTTCAATATTAGAGCGATTATCAAATAATTTACCCTGCCATTGACAAAGCATGTCATGAGTCAATTCCATATTAAATGTTTCATACACATTACAAAGAAGCTGAGCCATTTTTGATTCTTTATTGTCCACCCTAATTTGGGTAGTATTTAACCCAAAATGTTGCTTAATCGAGGATTGCAAACTTTCCCGATCAAGAATTTCACCCTCAATCCTTGAGCTTTCTAAACCTTCTGTGCTAAGGATTTCTACAATAAATTGGTGAAATTCTTCCGTTCCCACACTTTTTAAATATGCACTCATTCCACCAACCCCCAGAAAAAATTTTCTTTCCTGTAATAAAATTAGGTCGGGATCATAAAAAAACTTTGGCCAATCATTCAATTCCCAATTCCAACGCATAAAATACCTCTGCTCTATAACTCACAATAGTACATTTTTATGAGTTATAGAACAAGGGTCTATAACTCAGACTTATCTCATCCCTCTAATAATAAGCAGGTTATTTACTGAAATTTAGTAATTAAAAATTTTTTATATGATATTTATATTTCAATAAAAAGAATATATCCTATACTTATACAATCACAAACTAGGAATATCATTATGAGAAAATGCTTTTTTTACTCACTTTCCTTATAAAGTTCAATAGGGTCACAATAGGATGGCAGCCCTGAAATTTTAGCTAGTTACGAAGTGCTCGAGAGTTTTTGTAATCAAGAGAAATCCTTTTTCAAACTGATCGAGGCCAAAATTCTCATTTGGAGCATGTATATTATCTCGATCAAGACCTGTGCCCATACAGACTGCTTCAGCTCCGGAGGCTTCTATGAGTGCTGCTGTTATAGGGATCGAACCCCCCGTATAAATAAATCCACATTTTCCAAATACTTCTTTATAGGCTTGGGCCACTAGTTTGACAGATTTCGAGGAAGGATCGCTCCAGACTGCCGGTCCGCCACCGTGAAACTTAAATTCAAGCTCGACCTCCTTTGGCATCCTATCTTTAATGAATTGTACAACTTGGTGATAAATTTTATCAGCATCTTGATTGGGAACAATACGACAGGAAAGTTTAGCTGTAGCCTCTTTAGGAAGCACGGTCTTAAATCCTTCGCCTGTGTAACCGCCCAATATTCCATTAATTTCAAAAACAGGACGCAAATAGCTAACTTCCGTTGGATTAAAACCTTCTTCTTTATGAAAAGCTCTAATTCCAACTTCTTTTCTGTGGATTTCTGGATCAAATGAGAGATCAATCGTCTTTTTCTCCTCATCTGAGAGCGCTTGCACATCATCATAAAAGCCTGGTATCGTTACCTTACCCTTTTGGTCAATCACCTGACTTAAGACATCAATTAATGCTCTAATTGGATTTAGTGAAATACCGCCATAATGGCCTGAGTGAACATCGGTATCCATATTGATACATGTTACCT
>CAMBTZ010000016.1 GCA_945870925.1 Chlamydia trachomatis
TGATGATTGGAGCTAATGGAGCTGTTGGCCAGTCATGTAGGTGAATAATATCGGGGTTGCCTCGCTGTAGATGGAGAAATTCACCAACAGTTCTACAAAAATACAAAAATCTTTCTACGTCATCAGGAGTGCCGTAAATTCTCCCGCGATTAAAATAATAATGATTGTGATGAGGTTCGATTAAATGCACTTTAACCTTATCGACATAACCCGTCCAAACTGCGTTATGATAGCGATTTGAATCTTCATAAGACCATAAATCACCCATTTCAAGAGAAAAACTCTCCAAATTTTGATATTTAATGATGTCATATTTTGGTAAAATTACTTCGACCTCATGGCCAAGGAGCGCTTGTTCTTTTGCAAGGCCATGGACTACATCGCCAAGGCCACCAACTTTTGCTAATGGAGCAAATTCTGTTGCAACGTGCACAATTTTCATACAGTTTTCACCCTACAAATATTCTGACTTCTTCGCAATAGTCTATTTGTTAAAATGCCATGCAACAGCTAAGAGGTCAGGATCATGTTGGATGCTTTCGTCTGCATAAATTAAGGCCACAGGGCATTTTCGAATGATTGCAAGAATTATTTCTTTATTTGAGCGTATTGCTTCAGAAAATTTAAGTAATGATTCCGGTCTTGCTATTCCACTTGCTATGGCTACAGTTGGATTTTCTAAAAAAACTCGATCTATGCGATCTAATATTGATGGGTCATGAGATGCGGCTAAGCTGACTATTTCAGGGTTAGCTTGAATTTCAGCGGAAAAATTAAATATATCCGGTGGGTAATATTCTATAGCAATTTTAGCAATTTCAATATCGGTTCTATCATAATAAGAATACATTTTGGTAAACGCAAATTGGGGATTTGGTACAATCTCATTACGTGCTGCACGTTGTGATCGGATGATCTGATTATCAATTTGACGAAGAATGCTTTCATCAGTTCTTAATGTTTCGCTAGCGAAATTGAGATAATATTTATGGGAATTACATGCAATCAGCAGTAGCTTGGGATCATTTTTTAATCGATCAGGAAGAGATTTATATATAAGTGGGGATAGAAGTAATGCTCTCATTAAAACATCGGTATTATATAATACATCCTCTGATACTGTCTGACTATTGTATAAATCAATTAATATACGCTTATATGCCATATTAGTAGGATTGCAAAATGAAAGTGCAGTTAAGAAAAAATCGATTGTGAATAAACTAGGGTCTATTGTAGTGATTAACAGAAAATCTTTTTCTAAGGCAGTTAGAGCGCTTTCTGTTGATTTAATTGCTGTGAAACTTTCTTGGGCATCTAGAATTTTTGATGGGGTTTTAATTTTATCTTGCTCTGGAGCAGCGGGTGCTATTGCGACTGTTAGTTTTTTTCTTAATTTTACTAGAGATTTATCTAAATCTGAATCTCCATCAGGAAAAAATATAATTTTGACAGTTCCATAAGGTGTGATTACAATAGGATGCGCTTGGATCTTTCTGAATTCTTCTACAGTTTGAAGTATCTTTTCAGCTCTTTCATAATTTGTATCTTCAAGCGATTTGAATATGGCGTATGGCGCTAACATCAAACCGCCATTTTCAATATCTCTGAGAGAAAATGGAGGTGAAGGTGAAACTCCAAATGCTTCTCTTGCGACTTTTAAAGCATCATAATAATCTTCAGGATGATATGAACTCATAGTAAAATCATTAATTGCTTTAATAAAATTAGAGAGTGTCATTTTTTGCGTTTCTGTAAGTCCTTGATCATGAAATTTAATTGTTACTGATAGAGGGGTTAGTGTTGGGATTTTAGGTCGCTCGATTTTTAAATGAGGAATATCTGCACCAAGCGAGGCGGCTAGTGCAGCAGTAAATTCCCACCGAAAATATTCATTTCCTCCAACGTAATCAAGTTGTGTTGAAATCCATTTTTTTTCTAGATCATAGGTGATTAAGATTTCAACAGCATGAGAACGCAAAGCTTGACTTCCTCTAATTTCAATTTTTCCATTTAGAATTTGAATGGAAGTGATAGAGAAGGTTAATTTTGAAAGATACGAATGCAATTCTTTAGGTAATTTAGCTTCTGGAATTCCTATTATTCTTTTTTCGCTAGAAATAATAGCTTCAATATTTTGATGAAAAAGGGTAAAATAATCTTCTAAAGTTACGGGCCAGGTTCTTGAGTACTGTAAATTGCCTGTGCTTAAAATAAGGGACGAACTTACATTAAATAATTCTGAAGGGTAGGACTGTCTCTTAAGTTCTTTAGTATTCATACGTGATGGATCTATATGGCTGTATCCTGGGGAACAAAGTTTTGCCATATTTACTGTAGATACTTTACCTCCTTCATAAAGCATAGATACATAGTAAGGTATCATATCTGTTTGAATAGTTATCAGAGGAAGAACGGATTGCATCATGATAAAATATTGGTCTAATAGGAATTTAAAATGAACAGTTTGCTCTAATTCTGATTTATAATGAGGTGAGGCTTTTACAGTTTTGATAATTTCATCAAAAACAGTAACAACCTCTCTTGTTGTTTGTAAAATGGCAAGTTTTTCTAATCTGGAAGCACTTCTGTATCTTTGATAAATACTTTTCGGGTCTGTATTTATTATAGTAAATCCTATTTCTTTTAGAGCAAAACATAATTTGGCTCCATTATCTTCAACGTAGGAAGCGCTTTGCCATAGACTAATGCTTTCTCGAAATTTCTTTACTTGCTCAGCATGTTGAATGCATGTCTCTAGTTCTTTTGATGTTATGCTTGCTAATATTGAGATAAGTTTGACTGGATCTGGATTTGCTATTAAAAGATCTAGGAATTCTGAATTCATCCACTCAGCTAGAATGTTCAACGAGCTTAATTGTTCGAAAAATTTTTGTAATTTAGTCATCGTAGCGGGATTTATTTCATCAATTTTTTGTATGATTGAGTTAAACTTAATCTGATCATCAAAATTTATGAGTGAGATCCCCGCTTTGACAAATATTGATTTTCTAAGAGCTTTTTCAGATGCTATTGTATCTGATAGATCAATATCGAGTATTCTTAGGATTTTACCTTGATTTTTTATTTTTTTTAAAACTTCATATAGGGAAAATCCACCAACTATGTCTGAGGATTGAAATAGGCATGATTCTATGAGACGAACGGGATAGAGTCTGCTTAAGCTCTGTGGCGGTGACTGAGAGACTGTTAGAAATTGATTTTCTATAATAAGTGCAATTTCGCTAACAATCATGAGTAATAACAATTGCTCTGTTCCAAGAGATTTTAATGGTTTTTGTTTTTTTAGTACTAGTTGAAGGTAACATAAAAGCTCTCCTCCGGCAGATTTTGCCGATTCTTCAGTTCCTGTGCTCATAGTTTTTAGACATTTTTGTATACAAGCTTTTAATGGATTTGTAGCCGTAACTGGTTCAAAATCTGTAGATCCTCTAAGTTGTAAAATTAAGTCATTGTAATGGGTTTTGAATTGCTCTGTTTCTCTTTTGCAACGGTTTATTAACGAACTTCGATCGGTATCTGGAGGGAGCGTATGTAGCTCATAAAGATTTAATATCATATCTGAGGGGCGAATTGAATATTCTAAGGGGAGTGGATAGCAAACATATCCAGGGTTTATAACTGGATGTTCATCCTGAATTACAATTCCCTGTTGAAAATCAACTGAAATTTTTTTTCGCTCTCTTGCCCATGTTTGAATTTTTAAAAATTCGGCTGCAGATTCGACAATTAATATCCCAATCCCATTTTTTCGAAAATTGACTGCTTGGTGAGATGTTCCAGGTGCAGGTTTTCGTATGATTACAGTTTTTATGTGCGCAATTTCATGTTGCGCGAGCTTAATAAATTCACTTTCAGCCTCTTCTATATCATTGCATATAAGGAATGTGGAGCTAATTGAATTTCTTGTGTAGGAATTTCCGTCTAATAGTGTTTTCCCAATTACTTTACTATTAATAGTTAATGTAGAAATATAATTTGGGTCAATATAATCTATTGCAATTTCTTGACAATGTGATACTAAGGGTCTTACCTGAAGAAGGCCAATTAAAGGTTTATCACTTCCTGGCTGGTTAACAATTGTGTACTCGATATCGAGAGCTTTTGGGGATTCAGTAGATCCATAAACTCTCATTGAAAAATAATCACCTACTCTTCTCAGATCCCTTACTAGGTCATCAGAAAGAGCTGGAGCTCGATTAAAATTTTGATCGGATAGTCGAATCATCTGATATTCAATTTTACCATCCTCTAGTAGAACTGGCGCTACTCTTCTCTCCTTGTTTCGGATTACTTTTCGAATGTGTTGGTTAAAGCCAATAAGGTAGTCATCTGTTGGAACTCTTGAGGTTACAATCCCTTCATTAGATCCAAGTCCAGTACAAATTACTGTTATTCCTAATTCTGAAGACCAACTAAACATTACTCCAGATCTTAGAATCCATCCATATGATGTATCAGAACTTGTAGCATCAAAAGCAGTAATTGGTTTTGGTAGTTCACTAATCATTGTTTGAATTAAAACGGGGAGAAACGGTTTGTCGCTTAATAAACTTGGGTCTCGATTCGCATATCGCTGTCGAATAGATTTTTCACTGAAATAGGAGGTGATGACTTTGCTGATTGCTAAGCATACGGTTGAAATATGTGGAGGCACCAGTGGTTCTGTATGGTTTCCCCCTGCATTAGAATGAGTATCTGAATCCTCAATACCTGTACTTCTAATTATTAAGAGAGATGGGTGTTCTTCAAGCCATAGATTTAACTCAGGGTTTTCGTAGATATTATCAGTAAAGCACTTATGAATATTTTCACGGATTTTTTCTAAAATTTTAAGAGCATCTTTGTTTAGAAGAAGATCCGTACTTAGCATCATTTGAAATTCAGTCCAATCGCTATCTAAACGAGGGTAAATAGATTTTATAAAACAATCTATCTCGTAATGAGAAATAGGTAAAAAGTCAGGGACTGCAACTCTAGAGGCAGTGCAATCTTTACTGATCTCCTCTGCATGTATTTGCATCATTAAGAGATTAGATGATTTATATCCGTAACCAAAGCAAATTTCTCTCCCCCTACTTGGTAATGCTAATATATCTAATGCTGCAGAGCTATCTGGAAAAGTACTTAAGTTAAGTAAGATCCATTTAAGCAAAACTGGGCTTATATTTGGTGCAAAATCAGATAGGGTGATGCGATGAGTTTTTATTAAAGATATAGCTGACGTAAAGTTGCCTGCTCTGATCTGTTGAATTGCAAGTGATTTGGCGTCTGTAGATCTTGTGGCATCTGTGCAACTGATATCTTCTAAAAGTGGAATATCAGTAGTTATCCGTTTTTCTATTTGTGAAATAGTGAGAAGACATTTATTGATTTTTTCGGTAATTGGTTGTGAATCAGTTATTTCAAGTAAGGAAACTTTAGTTTTAAGGTTGCTCAAATTTGCAGTAGCAATCTTGGGATCAAAATCTGCATTTTCGATTATGATTGGAAGGAGATTTAAGATTTCACTAACTAATAAATTCGCTGATCTTATGCTCAAAAAATCTATGGGATAATGACTTGTAAAAAATGTATGAGGTGTGAGTTTATCTATAAACAGCTCCTTGTATATTCACTTTATATAGTTTCTCATAAACTTTCATGTAAACATAAATTTTAAAAATAAATAAGGGGCTTACATCTTGCAAATAAATCTTAAATTTAGATATAGTATTGTTCTTTATTGCGATTGGGGTGTCGCCAAGCGGTAAGGCAGCGGTTTTTGGTACCGCCATGCGTAGGTTCGAATCCTGCCACCCCAAAATTCGAGATAAGCAAAGACCATGGTGTAGGTGTTAAGAAACCTGTGCTCTTGTCTCGTACAGTTCTTTTTAATATGCGCCCTATTCCGTGGGGTGTGTTCTGTACGTATCAAGGTTTTTTCTTTTTTCATTAATTGACTAACAAAGAGGGTTTGAAATGGACTTAAAACTTGAAAAGCGCCTTGGACACACAAAAAGCGAGCTTGGAGCAATTCGAAGAAATGGTGACATTCCTGCGGTATTCTATCTTAGAGAAAAGAAGGGTAGTGTTGCTATTACTGTGAATGGAGTAGAATTTGCTGCCTTTCTTCGTAGAATGCAGAAGGGTTGTCTTGCAACTGAGCTTCTTACTGTAGAGTATGAAGGTCAGAAGGTGAATGCGCTTGTAAAGGATATCAGCTATCACAGAGTTACTTATGCAATTGAGCATTTAGACTTAATGGCTGTTGCTTTAAATGATCAGATTCAAGTGAATATACCTGTAATTTGTAAGGGTGATGATGTTTGCCCGGGTATTACACAAGGTGGTCAGCTAAAAATCGTAAAACGTGCTCTTCAAACATCTGTAATGGTAAAAGAGATGCCTAAATTGTTTGCTCTGGATGTTTCAGTGCTGCAACTTGGTGGTTCAATACGAATTAGAGATTTAACGTTAGCTCCAAGTATGAAAATTGCAATTCAACGCGATCAAGTTCTTGTGGTAGTTAGCAAATAGATGAGTGAGGGAAAGCTTTTAATCGTAGGTCTTGGGAATCCAGGGGTTGCATATGAAGCAACCAGGCATAATATTGGTCATGCCATTATTAGAGCGTTAGCCAAGGATGAAGGTTGGAAGCTGAAAAATGATCCTTACATTAAAGGTGAGATAGCGATCGGAGTAAAGGAGCAAAAGGAAGTTTATCTGCTGTTCCCAAAAACGTTTATGAACAACTCAGGGCTTGCTGTAGAAAGAGCTATGCAGATGTATCAAATTGGAGTTGGTTCGGTTTTGGTCGTGGCAGATGATGTTTATATTCCTTTTGGTGAATTTCGATTGAAAGAGAAGGGCTCTTCCGGTGGACATAATGGGTTAAAAAGTGTGGCAGACCACCTTTTAACATCGGATTTTCACCGTTTAAAAATTGGAGTGGGAGCGCCCTGCTTATGTGATATAGAAGAATTTGTTTTAGGGCAATTTACGGAAGTAGAATTTACGCGTATTCCGAAGATCGTTGATCAAGCAAAAGCGATTATTGATTTTTGGATAAAAGGGGATGTAGGGAGAGCAAAAGAAATTGCCTCTACTTCATCAATAAAATAGTTAAGGAGAAACAGGCAATGAATAAAGAAAAAAGATCTTTGTATGAAGGCCTTTATATTTTGCGGGCTACGTTGAGTGATGCGGCAAGAGAGCAAGCTCATCGGAAGATTATTTCCCTAATAGAGTCACTCGGTGGAAAACATGAGAAGACTATTGATTGGGGTCGAAGAAAACTGGCTTATAGAGTTAAAGGAAATGGCGAAGGTCATTTTTATTTAATTTACTTTTCTCAGCCAACAGAGACAATTTATGAATTGATCAGAGAAAATCGTCTAAATGAAGATCTTCTTAGATTCATGAATGTTCTGATTGAGGAAGTTCCAGAAGCTGATCAAATTACATTTAAGCAAATTGTTGAAGTGGAGAGATAATTCATATGATGAACACTAGAAAGCCATACTCAAGTAGTAATAATAGTAGTCAAGCTATGAAGCCAAAGTCTTGTCCATTTACAGCTGCGGGTATAAAAGAAATTGATTACAAAGATGCAGACACACTAAGAATGTTTATTACTGAAAGAGGTAAGATTTTACCCCGAAGAATTACAGGTGTTTCTGCTTATCATCAAAGAAAACTTGCTGCGGCAATTAAGCGCGCAAGATATATGGCTATTTTGCCATTTGTTGCAAAGGATTAATAGGGAGTATCTTATGACAAAGTATCACATACTGTTATTAGAAGATGTTATCAATTATGGCAGAAAAGGGGATCTTGTTCATGTAGCTCCAGGATTTGCAAGAAATTTCCTTTTGCCAAAACGGAAGGCGCTTCTAGCAAATCGTGTAACAATTAAAATGAGAGCGAAGTTACAAGAAGAGCGAAATTTACAAGCCGGAATTGATCGTAAAGAGTCAGAAAAGCTTGCTCTACAACTTGAAGGTCGTAGTTTTGAAACTACTGTAAAAGTTGATCCGGAAGGTCATTTATACGGTTCTGTAACAACTCATGATATCAGAGAGATTTTGCTTCGAGATGGATTTGAAATAGAGAAAAAACATATTGCTCTTGCTCATGCTATCAAACAAGTAGGTACTGTTCCGGTAACTTTGAAATTGCCTGAAGGGGTAGAAGTTATTGTAGGTCTTGTTGTAAAGCCAGATCGTGAAATTATTAAAAAAGCTGTAGCTGCTGAAGCTGCTTTAAAGACTGAGGAAGCAAATGTTTCTGAAGTAGAAGAAGCTCCAAAAGAAGAAGCTAAGAAAGAGAAGAAGAAAAAAGAGAAGAAATGATTTCGAGATTTTCTCCTGCAAAGGCGAATCTTTTTTTTCGAGTAGTATCGAAGCGGCCTGATGGATTCCATGAGGTCGCTTCACTTTATACAGCTTTATCGCTTGGCGATTATATCCATCTTAATCTAGAAGATGTAGATAGCTTTAGTTCAAATATAGAATCCCTTCGTAATGATGATTCTAATCTAATTATACACGCAAGAAATTTGTTTAGGAAAGCTACTAACATTCAGCATGCGCTCTCTATTAAATTAGAGAAAAACATTCCTATTGGATCCGGTTTAGGAGGAGGGAGTAGTAATGCTGCAACTGTGCTGTGGGCTATGAATGAGCTTTTTGGTAATCCATTATCAATTGATGAGTTAATTAAAATTGGTTCTTCAATCGGTAGTGATGTCCCCTTTTTTTTCTCAAAAGGGAGTGCTTATTGCACAGGAAGAGGCGAGATATTAATAAACAGTGAGTTTGAGGTAGTAGAGCCTTTTTGGGTGGCAAAGCCAGATAAATATTCGCTTTCAACACCACAAGTCTATTCTGTTTGTAAGCCATCTGGAGTTTGCGATAAAGATTCGCTATTTGTAAATGATTTAGAGTCTGCTGCATTTACCCTTATTCCTGAGCTAAAAACTTTCAAAGATAACCTTATTAATCTTGGATTCACTAATGTCGTAATGACAGGAAGTGGGACGGCATTCCTCTGTTTTGGAAATGTACAAAAGCCAAGTCTTTTTGAAACAACTTTTTATTCAGTAACTTCAATTGAACGAGACCAAAATAATTGGTACAAGCCCTAGGATTTAAATTTATGACGACACGTATTCTTGCTAAAGAACTTTCTCAATTTGTAGGGAAAGAAGTGGTTATTAAAGGTTGGCTTAATAACTTTCGACCTCTTGGAAAAATTAATTTTTTGATCCTTAGAGATAGGTCAGGGCTTATTCAGGTTGTTATCGAAAACAAGGATGAGTTTAAAAAAATTTCTGATTTACAACCCGGATCGATTTTATCAATTCGTGGAAGAGTTCTAGCATCTTCACAAGCAGATCTAGGTGTTGAAATTGTTGATCCTTTGATTGAAATTGAAGTTCCGGTTCATGAAGTTCCCCCAATTGAGTTTTATAAACCAACGATACCTTCTGATTTGGAACATATTTTAGATCATAGGCCTATAGCTCTTCGAAATCGAGTTCTTCAGGCTGTTTTCAAAATTCAAGCTGAAATTGTTCATGCATACAGACTTTTTATGCACGACAAAATTGGTGGTGTTGAGTATTTTGCTCCGAATATTATTGGAGCTTCTTCAGAAGGCGGCGCTGAATTCTTTAATGTTGATTATTTTGGATATACAGCAACGCTTGCCCAAAGTAGCCAGTTATATAAGCAAATTATGGTAGGTGTAAATGAGCGTGTGTTTGCATTAATGCCCTTTTTTAGAGCGGAACCTTCTCATACGCCAAGGCATTTATCTGAAGGGAAGCAGTTTGAATTCGAGATGGGTTTTTTTGATCACTGGCATGAGGTTATGGATGTTCAAGAGAATTGTATTAAATATATAATGAGGTGTCTTGAAACTAAAGCTTCAGAAGAGCTAAAGGTTCTTGGCAATCCACTAATAAAAGCACCGTCTGATGTCCCTTTTCCAAGGGTTACATTTAAGAGAGCTTTAGAAATTTTTTATGAGCGTACAGGCATTGATGAAAGAGAGGAGCCCGATCTTAGCCCTCATGCTGAAAGGGAATTATGCGCATGGTCATTAGAAGAATTTGGAACAGAACTTGTCTTTGTTACAGATTGGAAAACAAGTAAGAGGCCATTTTATTCCTTTCCAAAGGAGGATAATCCGGATCTTACAAATACTTTTGACCTACTTTGTGCAGGTACTGAAATTACTTCTGGTGGTCAGCGAAGACACACGCATGATTCAATGGTTGCGGGTATTTTATTAAAAGGAATGGAACCTAAAAATTTTGCCGATTACTTAAGCATTTTTAAGCAGGGTATGCCTGTTCATGGTGGTTTTGGAATGGGGCTAGAAAGATTAACAATGACTCTTTTAAGGCTACGAAATATTCGTGAAACATCACTTTTTCCTTCAGATCCAAAGAGAATTGCCGGAAACAGAATCAAAGCTCATATCTTTTTTGGCGGAGAAAATATTCGAGGTGAGATTATAAGATTACTTAAGCATAAAAGTTATGGTTATGAATATCTTGTGCATGAAGCAACCCCTACGTCGGAAGATTCAGCGCGTGTTAGAGGTACTAAGCTTGAAGCAGGTGTAAAAGCTCTGATTTTACGAGGTAAAAGCAGTAAGAAAAACTATCAGTTCAATATCCCATCACATGCAAAACTTGATATGAAAGCAGTGGCGACGATAGTTGGTGAAAAGTGTGAATTTGAAGATCCCCTCGTAATTAAGGAACGATTCGGTCTTGAAATTGGTGGTGTACCTCCATTTGGTAACTTGTTTAATATTGAGACATACTATGATGAAACGATTCTTACAAACGAGCAATCAGCTTTTAATTGTGGACTTAAAACAGAATCGATTATCATGTCAGCAAAAGAGCTTGTTGATATTGCTGAACCAAAAATAGGAAGGTTTGTACTGCATGGATGATAGATCGATTATTGTTACCGGGGGTTGTGGATTTATTGGAACTCATATTATTTTAGAGCTGAATAGACTTGGATTTGATCGAAATATAATCATTGTAGATGATTTTCAAGAGAGTACTAAATGGAAGAATATTCGAGGTTTAAAATATGGTGATTTTCTATCTCGCTATGAACTTTTTGAATGGTTGCAAGATAGACCTGATGAAGTTAAGGCGATTGTCCATATGGGGGCCAATTCTTCGACAATCGGTACAGATGGTGATGAATATTATGAAATGAATTATCGCTACACAATAGAGCTAGCTAAATATGCAATGGAGCATGGCATTAGATTTATTTATGCGTCTTCTGCTGCAACATATGGTGATGGTAGTGAAGGTTTTTCTGATAATCTGGAAACAATTGATTTATTAAGACCTCTTAATCTATATGGGCAGTCAAAGCAGATGGCAGATCAATGGATGGTGCGTAATGATGCTATTGATGAAGTTGTAGGATTGAAATTTTTTAATGTCTACGGTCCTTATGAAGGCCATAAAGAGCGAATGGCATCGATGGTTTATCATATGTACAACCAAATTAAAAAAGAAAATAAGGTGAAGCTTTTCCAATCAAATAGCCCTCAGTTTAAAAATGGAGACCAACAGCGCGATTTTATTTATGTTAAAGATGTAGCACAAATTACATGTGCTTTTCTTTTCAATGATATTTGTGGGATTTTTAATGTGGGCACCGGGAAGCCTAGAACATTTAATGACATGGCAAAGGCGATTTTTAAATCATTAAAAATAAAGCCGAATATTGAATACATCCCAATGCCTGAGGATCTTTCAAAGAACTATCAAAATTATACATGTGCGGAAATAGGAAAACTTGCTTCGTTAATGAAGCTGCCGGATACTTCGCTTGAAGAGGGTCTAGGTGAATACATAGAAGAATATCTTGTTAAGGGTGAAGGATGTTAACTCTTGCAGATGCATTCAGTAAGCTTAAACCTATTAAAGTACTTGTAATTGGAGATTTTCTTTTAGATGTTTACACAAAAGGAAAAGTTGATCGCATTTCTCCTGAAGCGCCAGTCCCAGTCCTTTTGGTAACAGAAATTATAAAATCACCTGGTGGCGCCGGAAATGTGTCATTAAATTTAAAGGCGCTGGGGGCAGAAGTTAGTGTTATTGGAAGGATTGGCAATGATGATTCAGATCTAAATTTGCATAATTTACTAAAAGTTAATGAAATTGATGTTAATGGTTTGTTTTTTCAAGATGGTTATAGAACGCCACTTAAGAATAGATTTTTAGCAGATGGACAGCAATTAATGCGCACTGATTATGAGGTTTTAACACCTTTATCACAGAGCATTGAAAAAGTTATATCTAATTATATTAAAAACGAGCTCCCAAAATATGACATTGTCGCGGTTTCCGATTATGGAAAGGGTTTTTTAAGCAGAAATCTTCTTAAAACAATACTTGATGAAGGACGAAAGCACTCCATTCGTATAATCATTGATCCAAAAGGAAAAGATTTTACAAAGTATAATGGGGCTTTTTTGATTAAGCCAAATAATAAAGAAGCTTACGCAGCAGCTGGGTATGAAAATGATGTAACTATTGAAAAGGTTGTTGAAAAGATATTTGAAAAAGTTGATGCAGAAAATTTAATAATTACACGATCAGATAAAGGAATGTCCTTATTTACAAAGAACTATCAAGGTGTTCAAAATTTCCCTGCAGTTAAAAAGGATGTGATTGATGTAACCGGAGCCGGAGATACTGCCCTTGCTATGATTGCTTTTGCAATTGCAAATGGATTATCTTTTTCTCACGCTATTGAACTTGCAAATATAGCGTCCGGACTTGCAATTGAAAAATTAGGATGTGCTGCAATTCGATTAGCGGATATAGCAGGAAGACTTTTGGAACGAGATTTAGTGTGTAAGATTATTTGGGAAGATACAAACCTCTTTTTTATCAAACAAGCTATTGAATATGAAGATATTAATATATTAGATCTGAGAGGTTACGAAGATATTTCAACAGAAGTATATCGCTATATTAAAGAGGCTGTTTCTAAAAAAAATGATTCCAAATTAATTATTCATGCGATTCCAACAGAGACTAATATCAATTTCATTCAGCTTTTAGCGTCTATGCATGGGGTCGATTTTGTATTTGCTAGATGTGATGATCCCAGATCCCTTCTTGCTCGATCTGTTTGTTAATAAATAAGAATTTAATTATTATGTGATTTGCCTAATTATATATGATGATGTATAATTACATTATAAAAAATTTATTTTAGAGGTAATATGGATTCTATAGCACATGCTGCTTTTTCTGAATTAGACAATTTATGTGCACGCGATAATTTTACAATAATTAATGAAGCTGAAGTTGATCGATTCTTTAGTCGGTGTTCAACCCAGCTCCCACATAAAATGTATTCGTGGGCTGGGCCAAAAATTATTGATTTTGTCATTATATCTGAACGGATAAATTTTTACCGTGCTAAAACTATGGAGATTGCTAGAAATTTTAGTTATTTTAATGCTTCATATTCATTTGCAATGATAAAAATGGGGCTTGGAAGATGTGGTGAAGTTAATCAAATGGTGATTAATAAATTTATAGCATCTAAGATAAACGCTATTCTTTTAGCAATTCCTTTAACTAGCGAAGTTGATTCGAATTCGTGTCATGTATTTTCAATAATTCTACAGAAAAAAGATTCTAGTGAGATGGTTGCATTTGATGATTTATTAAAAAGGGATATGGGTAGAATAACAATGTCTCAGCTAGAAGAAGCTTTACCATCTTCATTTGTAATTGATGCCTATTTTAGAGAGGCAGGTTCGATAAAAACAATGAGTAGAATGTGTCCAAAGTTGCTTAAATATGTAGAGGAACAAAGTCTTAATTTATGTGAGAATTTAATCTATATGGATTCATTGGACCCTAGCGCGGTAGGGTTTGTTGATGCAACTAAAGCAAATTCAGATAGTATCGTAAAAAAACTTAAAAGTATAAATTTCTTTGAATCTGAAAATCTAAAAGGTCTTAGAAAAATATATAATGATGAAGTAAATGCATCTAAATTGGCGATAAGAGCCTGTTTTTCTGAAGTTGAATGGAAAGATTCAGGAGATCACTTAATTGCAGTAGATGAGTTAGGTAAATTATCTGAGATTTACGATGAATTAGAAAGAATGGATCGTGAATGTTTAATTATTCCTACTACTTTATTTCCAGGCAAGCATCTCCTTATTGTTAATGGAAATAGAGAAAGGTAAACTGAATGGTCTGTCTATTTTGACAACAATAGTGTTTTTATGTACCCTTGATACATATGGGTTTAAAGAGATCATTATTTAAAACAGTTTGGAAGCTTGCAAAAAATATTTTCTTTTATGGCCTTGCATTTATTTGTGGAGGGGCAGAGGTTATTTGGTTTTATGTTCGTCAAAAAATTTTTGGAAATAAACTTCCGAACTATTTTATTGTAGAGGACGACGCTCTTCATCGAGGTGGGCAACCCTCTTCGGGCGGATTTCAAGATCTAACAAAAAATGGAATTAAGACAATTATCAATCTTCGAGTTGGGCTATTCAGTAAGAAAGTGATCGAAGAATATCAGCATAATCAAATTCGAGTCATTCGCCTTCCTTTTTCTCCGTTTGAGCCACAAGATCAAATAATGATCAATTTTTTAAAAATCCTTCTTAATCCAAGTTACAGGCCTGCTTTTGTTCACTGCTTTCATGGAGCCGACAGAACTGGTGCTGTCTGTGCAATCTATCGAATTATTGTACAAAATTGGGATAAAGAAAAGGCTATTGCCGAAATGAAAATGAAAGGTCTCCATTTTTGGCATACAAACATGATCGATTATATTCAAAAACTTGATATTGCCGCTTTTAAAGCAGCTCTCTAAGAAGCTGTACTAAAAACTAGAACGTCTTTTTAAACTGAAATCTAGATCTAGCTTGATGGGTTTGTATCAAAAATTCAACGCAAAGGCGCAAAGACACAAAGCTAGCTTTCTTATTTTTAAATCCATTTTATAGCGAATGAAATTTGCTATATTTATAAAATAGTGGATGCGCAGTAGGGCCTATTCTTTTTTTTTGCGCCTTTGTTTCTTTGCGCCTTTGCGTTGAATTTTAGGCAATTTTTTTCATTGTAACATCTTATATAGAAAGCTTTTTAGGTTTTAGAACAAGTTCTAAGAAGAGGATTCGAGTCTTGCGATTCGTTCTTGAAGTGGGGGGTGGGTTGAGAAGAGGTGAAGAAAACTTTTTTTCTTAGATGAGGTTATCATAAGGGCTTCTACTGATTGTGTTTTAAGTTCCGGATCGGATACGCCTTGAAGTTTTTCTAGTCTTTTTAGTGCATCAATCATAGCTCTTTTGCCGTTGAGCTTTGCGGAACCTTTGTCGGCTCTGTATTCTCGAGAGCGTGAGTAAAGGGCGATAATCATGGCGCCAATGAGCATGAAGACAATTTCAAATAGAAATGTAAATAGAGAGAAAGTTATGTAAGAGCTTGAATTTCGATTTTCTCGATCGCGTGAAAGTGCCGTTGAAACTGCGTATGCTAGAACTCTTGCAAGGAACATAACAAAAGCATTGACTACCCCCTGTAAAAGGGTCATTGTTACCATATCGCCGTTTGTAATGTGGCTGATTTCATGCCCAATTACAGCTTCTACTTCGTCTGTTGAGAGTTTATTTATAAGGCCTGTTGAAACAGCTACAAGAGATCGGTTTTTTGTAGGGCCTGTTGCAAAGGCGTTAGGTTCATTGGAGGTGAAAATTCCAACTTCGGGAACTTTTTGAAGTCCTGCTTTGCGAGAAAGAGAGGCCACCATGTCATAAATCATACGTTCTTCAGAATTATTTGTGTGGGGGTCAATTAAACGCACTCCCATTAGCCATTTTGCCATAATTCGGGATAGAAGAAGCGAAATAAATGCACCTCCCATTCCCCAGATAAGACAAAAAGCCATCAGCATTTTATAATCAAGCCCATATCTAGTTAGATAGGGACCAACATGGAATAGTTGTAGTAGAAAAGATATTGTAAGGACGATGACTATATTAATCGCAAAAAATAGAGCAACTCTCTTGAACATCATTAACCTCCCAAAAGCAATATTTTATCATCAAGAAGATTAAATTGGTATAAGTAAAGTAATTGCTTTTAAATAGAAATTGTGCGATCACTCATGTGCAAAATCGCTCCACAGTATGTTGTGAGGTTGTTTTATGTGAAAAAATTAATTTTTGGGTGTTAAGATATGGCAAATATTTTAGAAGGTCTTTTTGTGGATGGCAGGCCCTCTAAAAAGGAGGTGAAAGAAATTTTAAAGAGAAGAAAAAAGGGAAAAACCATATGTTATGTTTTGATTACTTGTAGTGAGCCGAATGATGATGGTACAATTGAGGTTGAGATGAATTATGATGGCGAAAGATGGCTTGCTGCCTATTTAATTAAAAGTGCTAGCGGAATTTTGGAGGATGAAAAAAATGGAACTGTATGAATTCTGGTTTAAAAAGCATAGAGATAGGATTATTTCTGACTATATAACCTATTTAAAGTTTCCGAGTATCAGCGCGCAAAAAAATCATAATGAAGATACACGTGCTTGCGGAAATTGGGTAGAAAGTTATTTGCAGAGACTTGGCTTTTCTACATCTCAATGGAAAGGGAGTGGTCATCCTACAATTTTTGGCGTTAAAGGAACTGATTCTAAAAAACCGACCCTTCTTTTTTATGGTCATTATGATGTGCAACCTGCAGAACCGCTAGAGCTATGGGAAAGCCCTCCATTTGAACCTGAAATCCGTGATGGAAGGATGTATGGAAGGGGAGCTGAAGATAATAAAGGACAGTGTTTTTATACGCTCTGTGCAATTGAGGCTTTTTTAGAAGCTCACAAAGTTTTGCCTTTTAACATAAAGTTTGTTATCGAAGGTGAAGAGGAAATGGGTAGTCAGACGCTCATGGAAGTTTTGAAGGAACATAAGGAAGATACAAAAGCCGATTATTTATTTGTTGTGGATTCCGGTATGGGTTCATTAGAAAAGCCCTCTCTTACCCTTGTATTCAGGGGGGTAATGACAATTGAGGTAACATGTATCAATATGGATAC
>CAMBTZ010000017.1 GCA_945870925.1 Chlamydia trachomatis
AGGTGTATGTGCTGTGCATCAATATACGCGCATCGGTGATTACGCTATGGTTGGAGGCGGCTCAATGGTAGGGCAGGATCTACCTCCATTTTGTATTGGTTCAGGATTCCCATTAAGAGTTGTTGGTTTAAATGTAGTTGGTTTGAAAAGGCATAAATTCTCTTTGGATCTAAGAAAACAACTTATCAGAGCCTACAGATTGACCTATGAAACATCTCTTTCATGGGAGCAAATTCGTGAGCAAATCCAAGATGAGCTCGGTGATAATGAGAGCGTGAATACTTGGATTCATTTTTGTGATCAAACAGTGCGCGGTCTTTCGCCACTACGCCGAAAAAAAGAGATGAAAGCTGAAAATCTCGATTATGCCGAAGTGTAGATATGAAGATTGTTTTTTTTGGGACAGATGAGTTTGCTAGAGGGGTTTTGGCTTTTTTATTGGAGCAGAATCTTGATATTGTTGCGGTTGTAACAAGGGCTGATAAGCCGAAGGGGAGATCATTGAAAATGGAAGCTCCTCCGGTAAAAGAGCTTTGTTTAGAGGTTTTATTTAAAGGGTCGATTTATCAGCCTATCAAGGCGTCGGATGAAGAGTTTATTTCGATTTTAAAGGAGCTAAATCCTGATCTTTTTGTGGTTGTCTCATATGGGCAGATTTTAAGGCAAAATGTTTTAGATTTGCCAAATTACGGAACTATTAATATTCATCCAAGTATGCTGCCGAAATATCGGGGACCATCACCGATTCAAAGTGCCGTTTTAGCAGGAGATAGAGAGACTGCAGTTACGATAATGGAGATGGAGCTTGCGATGGATGCAGGCGGAATTATTAAAGTAGTTCCTACAGTTATTCCTGAAGAGATGTCATTTGGGGAGTTAGAAATTCTTTTAATGGAAATTGCGAAAAAACCACTTCTTGAAGTAATTAAAAAAATCTCTGTAGATAAAAAAATTATTTCTATACCTCAAGATGAAAATCTAGCTACTTATACAAAAAAAATTCATGCTGAAGATAGTTTTATTAACTGGAAAAGGCCTGTAAAAGAAATTTGTAATTTTGTTCGCGGAATGAATCTAAGGCCGGGTGCAAGAATGATTGTACAGATGGATGGAAAAGATCTTCTTTTAAAAATTTTCAGTCTAAAAAAAGCGAGTTTTCATGGAGAAAATCCTGGAAAGCCTCTGTTTTTTAATAAAGAGAATGGGCTTGTAATATCTTGTAAAGATGGCACAGTAGCACTCCAAGAAGTTCAGTTAGAAGGTAAAAAGAAAATGCTAATTAAAGATTTTATCAATGGGTTCTCTGACAAAATAAAATTTGTTTATTAACCAGCCCTTTATATTTACATTAATCTAGATTTACAGTATCTTAATTGTGTAAAAAGATAAAGAAAGTGATAGGATTTATGATTCGAGCATGTGACGTAATTGGCGATTCTTTTTTAGAATTATCGGGAAATGTTTTTGATGTTGCCGGTAATGCTGCTGGATTTATTGGGAATCATGAGTTAGCGGCTTCATTTGGGGTGGGCGCTTATGCTGCTTGTGGGTTGAATGCAGTAAGTGATCTTGCGCATATGCCTGGGAGTGTAGTGAAGTGCGCGCAAATTGCTTTAAGGCAAGGGTTTTCGTTTAAGCTTGCTAATGCCGGAAGAAAGCTTGCGGCTAATATATGCAGTTTTGTAGTTAATGCAGGGCATGCGTTGAAGTTGCTGGGAATAACAACTCAGATTACAGCCAAATTAGCCCCTTTTTTACCGTGGGGCGATACACTTTTAAGTGTTAATGAAGTCTATAGCAATGTGCGTAGATTAATTAAAAAAACACATATAATGTGGAGTGCTGAAAAGAGAGAAAATTTCCGATTAAAAATTAGACATAATCACTGGGACTTAGGGAAGAATCTTTTTTTAGCAACAACAGCGTTGATTGCTGCGATTGGAATCTCATTTTCAGCGGGAATTGTATTTGCAGTCTCAATAGGGGCGCTGCTACTGTCAATGAAGGCGTTTTTCGCTGAGCAAGATTATAAAGATTTTGCCTCAAAGCACGGAACATTAAAATTAGAAAAATAGAAGGAGATTTAAATATGGATAGACAGATTTGTTCAGTTACAAGTTCTTTGACTACAAAATATTATTTAGATACTGGAGAACTCGTATCGACTACAGTTAATGATTCAGGATTAGCCGGCGCGACTGTTAAGTGTCTTGGTAATCCTTCTGGATGTTTGAAGTTAGTTGCGACTGCGGCTTCTTCAGTTGGGTTGATAGTTTCTGAGGCGACTCCTGGGCTTTCAGCTTTAGCTAATGGAATGAATGGAGCTGCCGGATGGACAGGTCTTCCGGACACGATAGTTGAAGGGTCAAAAGCTGTAGGATTATTAGCTGATAAAAAAGAGAGACTAAAGCCTAAGACTTGGGCGAGCGTGACAAAAACTGTAGCTGGTGCATTGGGTTTTGTAGGTACTTTGGATAAGGCAAAAGTAGTTCAAATTTCAGCTGATGGAATTTATATTATAGGTGCAGTAAAAAACGTTCTTACTCTTGTGAGTGATGTTTTTACCGGATGCGTTGAGTTTATGAGGAAGCCACATAATGATACGACGAAATCTATTGGGATTAAAAAACCTGAACTGTTAAGTGCTGAAAATAGAGAGATTTGGGCTGCTCGTGTTAAAATTATTGTTGCTTTTGTCTTTCATATTTTCTTGGCAATTGGAGCGATATTCTTGATTCCTCTCTCTCCAATCACGATTACTGTGCTAGCGGTTGCGTTTACAGCTGCAACGCTTGTGCATCACTACTTAAATGTTGATAAAGAAGACCATAGTGGTAGAATGCATGCAGGGTTATTGGCTGTGTAAGTATAATATTCCAAGATGAGAAATTTTCAATAGAAAATGATAAGGCGTGCAAATTGTACGCCTTTTTTATTTAGGGTGTGGTATAACAATTGCATGATAAATGGTTTGGCAACATTTGAAAAAGCGTTCATTGGTACATGTCATGTTGTTGTTGCCTCCGTCTACTCGGTTCAATTTGTATCTTATTTAATGCCGAACACTGAGACCCTTCATAGAGAGCTTGGGTTAAAGGAGAGCGCAAGAGATAGGGTAGAGAATGGGGTGTTCTCTGGAATTAACATGGTGGCTAGTTTTGCTAGGCTTGGCGACTGGGTTATAACTCAGAAGTGGATTGTGGTTGCCGTGGTTCAAATAATTGCATTAAAAATGATTGCTCATATTGCCGGAGTTTTTAGCTATTTTAAACGGTCATTAGATGCGGTAGAGGCGCTTGAGGAAATTGAAAGAATAACTAGCAACTTCGTTGTTATTACAAATTTAAATCGACATGAAAGGGATTCTCTGGAAGTACGAAAATTTGCGGAATGGGCGACTCTTTTCTCAAATACTTTTTTAGCTGTATATTCAGGGGTAGAGCTTGCCGGGCTTATTACCGGAGCGATTCTCTTTTCTCCTGTTGTGTTAAACTTACTTTTAACGGCAGGATTTGTCTCGTTTGCGGCATCAATGCTATTTAAATTCAGCTCAGAGCCTGCTTGCAGGTTGATAGAGCGTTATAGGGCAAACTCGGGTAAAAATTATTCCTACCAATACTAATAAAAAACTTTATCCCCATGAATGGGTGGTCATATTTATGATCCTTTCCTCTATTGTCGCGGTGTTGATAGTAGGGGGCGTCAAGCGTCATTTTGTAAAAAAACAGACTATTTTCATAAAACAGAAAGATTTTATTGTTGAAAAATCCCAACTTTTGGTATTCTTTCCCCCAATGAATCGTTCGACTGCTTATAGAAAATAAGACTGAGAGCAGCCGGACTGAAGATTCTTAAACTCTTTACATAAATAGGTAGATTCCTAGATAGGCCTTATTGTAAAGAGAAACTGCTATAATAAGGATATAGTATGTCTCTTACGTTGATTGGAAAGAAACGAGGTATGACTCGTTTGTTTGATACAAAATCGAATAAATCGATTCCGTGCACTGTGATTGAGTTAGAGCCAAATGTGGTTTCTCAAATTAAAACTATTGAAAATGACGGCTATTCAGCCTTACAGCTTTCTGCAATTCGAATGACTTCTGCAGATAAAAACAGAGCTCGTAAGCCTGACTTAGGTCGTTATACCAAAACAAATATTGAGCCTAGAAAACATTCTCTAGAGACTCGGGTATCGACTGTAGAAGAAGGTATCGTTCTTGGAAAAGAGATTGGTGTTGATTACTTTTTAGAAAATGAATTTGTCGACGTAACCGGCCAAAGTAAAGGTAAGGGTTATCAGGGTGTTATTAAAAGACACGGCAAAAGCAGTATAGCTGGATCTCACGGTGTGGGGCCTGTAGAACGCCATATGGGATCTATTGGTTGTATTCGTGGAAAAGGTCAAGTTAAGCCAGGTAAGAAGATGGCTGGACATATGGGCGCAGAAAGAGTGACTACAGAATGTCTAAGAGTTATTAAAGTTGACGTTGAGCTTTCAGCGATTGTTGTTACAGGTGCGGTTCCGGGATGTACTGGCGCTCTTGTATATATTCGCAAAGCTATGAAAAAAAGAGGTAAACAATGCTAAAGGTTAGCTGTAAGAAATACGATTTAAACGGAACCGAGACTGGAGAAGTTGAGATTGAGTATGGCGAAGAGGAAACTTTTGCTAATTCTCAGTCTGTTAAAGACTACATTGTTGCTTTAAGAGCAAACAGCAGACAGTGGTCAGCAAATACTAAAGGAAGGCATGAGTCAAATCACTCAGGAGCGAAACCACACCCTCAAAAAGGTACTGGTAGAGCGAGACAGGGATTTCTTGGTGCTCCTCAGTTTAAAGGTGGTGGAAGAGTTCATAGTCCTAAGCCAAAGTTTGATCAGCATGTTCGTATTAATAGAAAAGAGAGACAAGCGGCAATCAGATCGCTTCTTGTTCAAAAATTAAAGAGCAATGATCTTGTTGTGTTAGACGGGAATATGGATGCTCATTTTGAAAAGCCAAAGACTAAGGCAATTTCACAATTTCTAAAAGGATTGGATGTTGAAGGGAAAAGAGTAGTTTATCTTTTTGCAAATGAAGTTGTTACACCTGCGTTTTGGCATTTTCGCTTAAGCATGAGAAACATTCCTAAGGTTGCTTCTATGCGTTTAGAGAACATTAACGGTTACGAAGTTCTTGTGAACAAAAAGTTAGTTGTGATGGCTTCGGCTATTGAAGAATTGAAAAGAATTTTGAGAGGATAAGATGGGCGTTGCAAGCAATAATGTGTTAAAGACTCTGCACGTAACAGAGAAATCAGAAATGTTGCAAGGGCTTGTAGATGCGAAATCGAACCCGTGTCTTGCGCGTTGCAATACAATTAAATATGTATTTTTAGTCCATCCGGATGCTAATAAGCACCAGATTAAGAAAGCTGTCGAAGACGCTTATGCGGCTCAAAAGTGTAAGGTAATTAAAGTTAATACCATTACCCTTCCTCGTAAGAAGAAAAGAGTACGTGGACGCGCTAAACAAGGCGAGACTATTCAATTGAAAAAAGCGATTGTTACTTTGAGAGAAGGCGATCGGATTATTTTTGAAGATTAAATTTTAGAGGAAAAATGGTTAAAACAGTTAAACCTACAACACCCGGACGAAGAGGCTTAGTTCAGCTTGAAAGAGATGATCTGACAACAAAGAAAAACAAACCTCTTAAGTCGCTTTTGACACAGAAAAATCGATCAAGTGGTAGGAACAATCAGGGTCATTTAACTTCATATCATCGTGGTGGCGGTCACAAACAACAGTATCGCGCAATCGATTTTAAAAGGCTTAAAGATGACATTCCTGCAAAAGTTGCTGCAATTGAATACGATCCAAACCGAACTTCACACATTGCATTAGTTGCATATAGAGACGGCGAAAAAAAATATATTCTAGCGCCTAAAGGATTAAAAGAAGGGGATATGATTTCATCAGGCCCTACTGCTCCTTTAAGAGTTGGAAATGCATTACCACTTATGAATATAGCAATTGGCTTAGATGTTCATAATATTGAAATCTATCCTGGAAGAGGCGGACAAATGGTTCGTAGTGCCGGGGCAGCAGCTCAAATTATGGCAAGAAGTAATGGTTATGTTACACTTAAAATGCCTTCAGGCGAGATAAGAATGGTTCCTGAAGCATGTAGAGCTACTATTGGAATTCTTTCAAACGCAGAAAACAATCTAAGAAGGCTTGGAAAAGCTGGAAGAGCTCGTTGGATGGGTAGAAGGCCTAGAGTAAGACCAGTTCATATGAACCCTGTTGACCATCCTATGGGTGGTGGTGAAGGTAGAGGAAAAGGAAATATTCCTCAATCTCGAACATCTGTTCTATCGAAAGGGTTTAAAACTCGTTCCAAAAAGAAAAGCACAAGATTAATTGTGAAAGATCGGAGGAAGAAGTAGGCTTATATGGGAAGATCACTAAGAAAAGGTCCATTCGTGGACACACACCTGATGCAGAAAGTCGACAAATCGAAGAAAGAAGGGCTTAGAACCCCTATTAAGACTTGGTCGAGAAGATCAATGATTCTCCCAGAAATGATCGGGATGAATTTTGAAGTACATAACGGGAAAAAATTTATTCTTGTTGTTGTTACAGAGAATATGGTTGGCCATAAGTTAGGCGAGTTTTCTATTACAAGAACGTATAGAAAACCAGGCTCGACAACAAGTGGTTCATCAACAGCAGCAAAGAAATAAAAAAGGAATACGGGTTAGTATGTCAATTGCACGAGCAATCACAAAAAGCGTAAGAGTGCCACCATCGAAGGTTCGATTTGCTGTCGACCTAATTAGAGGTAGAACAGTGGCGGATGCTATGTTACAACTTTCATATTCAAAACTGAAAGGTGGACGCTTATTAATGAAAACTTTGGCAAGTGCTATTGCCAATGCGGAAAATAATAAGGAAGTTAAGCGTGAAGATCTTTACGTTTCTGAAGCGAAAGTGGATAAAGGATCTGATCTTAAAAGAGCTTGGTCTCGCAGTAAGGGGAGAAGATCTCCTATTTTACGTAGATCGAGTCATTTATTTATTGGTGTAGATTTACTTTCTAACAAGAAACAAGGGAAGAAATAGGTATGGGACAAAAGACACATCCAAGAGGATTTCGATTAGCTGTTAGAAAAGATTGGCAATCTAATTGGTTTGCATCTAAGCGCGAGTTTGGAGATTTGTTGTTAGAAGACGTTCGCATTCGCAAATGCTTAAAAGGTAAAGCTTGTTGTCACGGAAGTGCTGGTTTTACAATTAAAAGAATGGGCGAAAAAATTGAAATTACTATTCATACGGCTAGACCAGGACTTGTAATCGGAAAGAAAGGCGCAGAAATTGACGTCTTAAAAGCTGAATTGAAAAAGTTAACAGGTAAGGAAGTTTGGATCGAAGTAGAAGAGATCAAAAGGCCTGATTTAAATGCTAAGCTAGTTGCAGAAGGTATTGCTATGCAACTTGAAAGAAGAGCTTCATTTAGAAAAGTTCTGAAGAAATCTATGCAAAACGCAAGAGATGCAGGGGCGCAAGGAATCAAGGTTCAGTGCTCAGGTAGATTGGGTGGAGCGGAAATTGCACGAACAGAATGGTATAGAGACGGAAGTGTCCCTCTTCAAACCCTTCGTTCTGATATTGATTATAGTACTGGAAGAGCTGAAACTACTTATGGTTCTATAGGAATTAAAGTTTGGATTGCAAAGGGCGATTATCAAGAGCCTAAGCATCCAGCAGCAACAGCAACAACAGCTTAAGGTAAGTAGGAAGGTATATTATGACACTGATGCCTAAACGGACAAAGTTTCGCAAGCAGCAAAAGGGAAACAGAGCAGGCCTGAGTAAAAAGGGTAACTTCGTAACTTTTGGCGATTTTGGAATGCAAGCCTTGGATAGAGGTTGGATTAAAGCTAACGAACTAGAAGCTTGCAGGATTGCAATTACTAGGTATTTTAGTAGAAAAGGTCGAGTCTTTATTAGGGTTTTCCCGGACAAGCCGATTACTAAAAAACCTGCTGAGACAAGAATGGGTAAGGGAAAAGGTGCTGTCGATCATTACGCAGTAGTGATAAGACCCGGAAGAATTTTATTTGAAGTAGGGAATGTAACTAGAGAACAAGCACAAAGAGCACTTAGTTTAGCAGCTGCAAAACTTAGAATTAAAACTAGATTTGTAGAACGTTTAGAAACTGTTGCATCCTAAAAAGAGAGAGAAATATGGAATTACAAGAAATGCGTGGTTTAGAGCAGAAGCAGTTGGAAGATCAAATTTTAGGTTGGAGAGCTGAGCTCTTTAAAGAAAGAGTGATCGCTAACAGAAATAAAAAGGCTAAAAAGCCCCACCTTTTTCCTAAACTGAAAAAGCAAATTGCAAGGGCTTATACCTTAATTAATCAAAAGCGAGCGCAAGGATAGATTATGCATAAGCGAAAAGAAGTTAAAGGTACTGTTACCTCGAATAAGATGGATAAAACTGTAGTTGTTACTGCTGTAAGAACAACAAGACATCCAAAATATGGCAAGGTAATTAAACTTAAGAAAAAATACTACGCTCATACTGATGAAAATAACCTGAAAGTGGGCGATGAAGTTACAATAATGGAAACAAGGCCTCTTTCAAAATTGAAAAGATGGCGCGTTTTAGTAAGTTAACATTAGACCAGAGACGATTATTATGATTCAACAAGAGACACGATTAGAAGTTGCTGATAATACTGGGGCAAAAGAAGTTCTTTGTATAAAAGTTCTTCGAGGAAGTAGAAGACGTTATGCTTCTATTGGGGACATTATTGTTTGTGCTGTTAAAGAGTCAGCCCCCAAGGCATCAGTTAAAAAGGGTGAAGTTGTAAAAGCTGTTATTGTTCGCGTTAAAAAGCCTATTAAAAGGGCTGACGGTTCATACCTTAAGTTTTACGTAAATAGTTGCGTAATTCTTGATGATAAGCTTGAAAATCCTAAAGGTACAAGAATTTTTGGGCCTGTTGCAAGAGAGCTTAGAGATAAAGGCTTTAGTAAGATTGTTTCATTGGCACCAGAAGTTATATAGAGCGAGAGGTATATGGGTAAAACTAGATTAAGAGAAGGTGATCCTGTTGTAGTAACTGCAGGTAACGATAAAGGTAAAGAAGGAAAACTCTTGTCTGTAAATGGCGATAGAGTTGTGGTTCAGGGTGTTAATGTTAGAAAAAAACATCAAAAACCTCAGGGTGAAAACAAGAAAGGGGCGATTATTAGTTTTGAGGCTCCAATTCATGTATCAAATGTTTCATATGCGGCACAAGGGAAACCTGTAAAGCTTAAAGCAAGATACAATGATGAGAAGAAGAAGGAAATCTTCTACTTAGCTGAAAACAAAGAAGAGCATTTTGTTCGAAAAGTTTAGATAAATATAGGCAAGACAATTTATGAAAAAATCACGATTAGAAGAACATTATAAAGAAGTAGTTAAAGGTTCATTGCAAGAGAAGTTTGCCTATAAAAATCCGATGCAGATTCCTAGATTACATAAAATTGTAATCAGTATGGGTCTTGCTGAGCCAAGTAAAGATAAGCATTTAATTGAGTATTGCTTGGAGGATTTAAGAAAACTTTCCGGTCAAAAACCAATTACTACAAAAGCTAAAAAGGCTATCTCAAATTTTAAATCGAGAGAAGGTCAAATAGTTGGAGCTAAAGTTACTCTTCGCGGACATAAAATGTATGATTTTATGTACAGATTCGAACACGTATGTGCTCCAAAGCTAGCTGACTTTAGAGGTTTTAAAAAGAAAGCTGACGGTAGAGGTTGTTATTCTTTAGGAATTAAAGATCAGACAATTTTTCCTGAAATAGACTTAGACAAAGTTAAATTTGCTCAAGGGATGAACATCACTTTTGTGACATCTGCAGAAACAGATGAAGAATGCCTAGAGCTACTAAGATTAATGGGCATGCCCTTAAAATCAAAATAAATAAAGTAAGAGGTCAATTCAATGATAAATGATCCTATCGCTGACATGTTAACGAGAATTCGGAATGCAGCTTTACAAAAACATCGTTACGTGGATGTGCGTTCTAGTAAATTGATCGCGTCTCTCCTTTGTGTAATGAAAGAAACTGGGTTTGTTCAAGATTTTGTAAAAAACGAGAACGGAAGAGAGACCCGTGTATATTTAAGATACCATCAAAATAAATTTTCTTTAATTCAAGGGCTGAAAAGAGTTTCAAGTCCTGGACGTAGAATCTATATTGGATGGGAAGATGTTCCAGTTGTTCAAAACGGTCTTGGTTTGGCATTGGTTTCAACATCAAAAGGTATAATGAGTGGACAGAATGCCAGAAACGCGAAAGTTGGTGGCGAATTTATGTGTACTATTTGGTAAGCATTAGGATCTACGAAAAGGAGTAATAGAATGTCAAAGCAAGCAAAGAAACCGATCGAGATACCTAAAAACGTTGAAGTAAAGTTGGAAGGTGAAGAGTTAGTTCATGTTAAAGGTCCAAAAGGGATTCTTTTAGTGAAAATGACTCCTGGTGTGCTGTTGTCCATTGAAGGGGCGGAAGGATTTGTGAAAGCAGGACCGACTTTAAAGAAATTGCCATTTTTAGGATTGGATAGAAGTAGAGTGATTAATGCGATTGAAGGTGTTGTTAAAGGATACGAAAGAAAGCTTGAATTAATCGGCGTTGGATATAGAGCGGCTGTAAAAGGTCACTTATTGGATTTGAGTGTTGGATTTTCTCACCCGAATCAGTTGCCGATTCCGAAGGGTGTTCAAGTTCAAATTGAAAAAAACAACATCATTATTATTAATGGAATTGACAAACAAGTTGTAGGTCAGTTTGCAGCTAGTATTAGGGCTGTTAAGCCGCCAGAGCCTTACAAAGGAAAAGGAATTCGATATTCCGGCGAAGTTGTAAGACGAAAAGCTGGGAAAACTGCAAAGTAGGGGATAGGATATGTTAAACGAAGGTAAGCAAAAATTAATTAAAAGAGAGAGACGAGCTCTAAGAGTTCGAGCACCTATTATGAAAAAAGAAGTGCTCCGTCTTTCTGTTTTTCGTTCAGCGAAACACATTAGCGCTCAGATAATTAACGACCAGAAGTGTGAGACTATTGTAGGTGTTGGAAGCTATGAAAAAGAGTTTCGCAACATTAAAGATCGCAAAGAAGTAGCAAAACAAGTAGGCTTAATGCTTGCTAAAATTGCTAAAGAAAAGCAGATTGATAAGGTCGTTTTTGATCGAGGATGTTATAAGTATCATGGTCGCTTAGCTGCACTTGCAGATGGTGCACGTGAAGGTGGATTATTATTTTAAGGATGGGATGTCATGGCCGATAAAAAAGGTAAGTCTAGAGAAGATTCCGGAAAACTCGATGTTCAAGAGAAGGTTCTTTTTATTAACCGTTGCGCAAAAGTAGTAAAAGGCGGAAGACGTTTTAGTTTTTCAGCTTTAGTTATTGTTGGAGATGGAACTGGGCGTGTTGGAATGGGATTTGGAAAAGCAAACGAAGTTGCAGACTCTATCAGAAAAGCAGTGGGCGATGCTACAAGAAATCTAGTTACCATTGAATTAGAAGGTGCTACTATACCACATGATGTGGAAGCTTCGTACTGCGGTGCGCGAGTATTAATTAGAACTGCTCCCGATGGAACTGGCGTTATTGCAGGTTCGCATGTTAGAGCTGTTCTCGAAATGGCAGGCGTAAAAGACGTTGTTGCAAAGAACTTACGCGGGAATAACCCATGTAATCAAGTTCGCGCAACATTTAAGGCTCTTGCACAATTGCAAAACAGAAAAGAAGTATTAGAGACGAGGAAACAGGTATGATTGAACTATCTTCACTGAAAAATACACACCGAAAAAAGCCTGCTATTAAAAGAGTTGGCCGTGGTATTGGTTCTGGAAAAGGAAAAACTTGTGGTCGTGGAACAAAGGGTATGAAAGCCCGTTCCGGTTACAAAAGACGATGGGGAACAGAAGGCGGACAATTGCCTGTCTTTAGAAAGATTCCTATTAGAGGTTTTTCACGCGCTAGATTCCAAGACAATGAATTTTCTATCAATTTAGCTCTTTTAGATGCTTACTTTCAGGATGGAGATACAGTAAATCTTCAAACTTTGAGAGAGCGCGGCGTTCTTTCAAGTAAAGAATCTCCTATCATTAAAGTGCTAGGTAATGGACAATTGACAAAGAAATTGATCTTAGAAGTGAACGCAGTTTCAAAATCAGTTCCTGCTAAAGTAGCAGAAGCAAATGGGGAGATTCGCATCATTTCATGATCGCCGCCTTAAAGAGAATATTATCTGTTAAAGAGCTTAAAGACAAGATTGTCTATACGCTTCTTCTGCTTGCTGTTTGTCGGATAGGTGCATATATACCTGTCCCTGGAATTGATGGTAGAGAAGTAGTTAAAGCCTTCCAGTTTGTTACTGGTGGTGGACAAAATCTTTTTCAATTAGTAGATATGTTCACAGGTGGTGCATTTGCTCACATGACAGTTGTGGCACTTGGCGTTATGCCCTATATTTCTGCTTCAATTATTATGCAATTGCTTATGGCTCTTGTTCCCTCTTTACAAAGAGAGGTTCGGGAGAATAGCGAACAGGGTAAGAGAAAGCTTGGGAAATGGACTAGATTATTGACTTTGGTTCTCTCGCTTTTTCAATCTGCTCTGTTTGCAAGGCATGCGCTTTATATGAATGCTTCTACTCCAGGGATTGTTTTTGATCGGATAGCAGAGGTTCAAATGTTTGGAGTGCCGTGGCTATTTTTTCTCTTAGTTATGGTCACTATGACAACGGGAACCCTTTTATTGATGTGGATTGGTGAGCGAATTACAGAGAAAGGTATCGGTAATGGGATGAGTATGATCATTACTTTAGGTATTCTTTCATCGCTTCCTTCGACAGTTGGTTCTGTTATTAAACAATTGAATTTAGATTCTCAGGAACCGGGCCAGTTGAGTTTTTCATCTCTAGTGGTTTTGGCCGTAGCATTTGTAGCAATTATTTTAGGAACGATACTAGTTATTCAAGGGGTAAGAAAAATTCCTTTGCAATATGCTAGAAGAAGTGGCAGTGATGATGAACAGGCAGAAAATGCATATATCCCGTTAAAGGTTAATTACGCCGGAGTAATACCGGTTATATTTGCATCCTCTTTGCTCATGTTCCCTGCAACAATAGCTCAGTTTTTGGGTAGAAGTGGACTTTTTGGAGAGATAGCGACAATGTTATCTCCAGGCAGCTGGGTTTATACATTAATGTATGTACTTTTAATCGTCTTTTTCACATACTTTTGGACTGCTACTCAATTTCATCCGGAGCAGATAGCTTCCGAGATGAAGAAGAATGGGGCTTTTATACCAGGTGTTAGACAGGGTAAGCCTACAGAAGAATACTTAGAGAAAAGCATGAGTCGTCTTACTTTGGTGGGAGCTCTGTTTTTAGCGTTGATTGCGATATTGCCTAATATAGTAAGCCGGGTTTTATCAGTAGATCAGACGATAAGTCATTTTTTTGGAGGAACCTCACTTTTGATTCTTATTGGCGTGGTATTGGATACGTCAAAGCAGATGGAATCGCATTTACTCATGAATCGCTATGATGGATTCATAATGAAGAAAAAAGTTAGATTGTAAACTTGAGGGTGACTCGTAGTCATCTCTAAATTAAAACAGGAATTAAGTATGCCAAGGATAGCAGGTGTTGATCTACCGAAAAATAAGCGATTAGAGGTTGCTTTGACTTACATTTATGGCGTTGGTTTAAAACGATCAAAAGATGTATTGCAAGCTCTAAACTTGAGCCCAGATATGAGATCTGAACAACTTACAGAAGCGCAAGTTGCACAACTTACTTCATACCTTCAAACTACATATGTTGTTGAAGGGGATTTGAGACGAGAAGTTCAACATAACATTAAACGACTTATCTCCATAAATTGCTATAGAGGGATGAGACACAGATTAGGTCTTCCGGTGCGTGGACAAAGAACTAAGACTAATGCTCGCACAAGAAAAGGCAAAAAGAAAACAGTTGCCAACAAAAAAATAGCAACAAAGTAGTAAAGTAAGGAGAATATCCCTTGTCAAAGGAAAAATCACAATCACAAGCGATGAAGAAAAAGCCTGTTAAGATTAAGAAGAAAAAACAGGTCTTCACAGGAGTTGCACATGTTACTGCAACTTTTAACAATACGATTATTACGATCACTGATCCTTCAGGGAATGTTATATCATGGGCTTCTGCAGGAAAAGTTGGTTATTCTGGGTCCCGTAAATCATCAGGTTTTGCAGCGACTGTTGCAGCTCAAGATGCGGGAAAATCAGCAATGGCTAATGGAATGAAAGAAGTTGATGTTACCTTAAAAGGACCGGGAGCGGGTAGGGAATCAGCTGTTAGAGGACTTGTAAGTTCTGGATTGTGCGTTATGTCAATCACAGATACTACACCAATTGCTCACAATGGATGCCGTCCTCCCAAAAGAAGACGTGTTTAATTTTTAGGGGTTTTTAAGGGAGAACAATTATGGCTATAAAATATGGCAAGTTCGAGTTGCCGACTAAAATTAAAATAGATGAGTCTGCTTCCTCAAAGGGAAGTGCTAGAGTTGTTGCGGAGCCTTTTGAAAAAGGGTTTGGTCACACTGTAGGTAATGCTCTTCGAAGAATCTTGTTAACTTCATTAGAAGCTCCGGCTCTCATTTCGGTGAGTATGGAAGGTGTTTCTCATGAATATACAGGGATTGAAGGTGTCATTGAAGATATGACTCATATTATCCTTAATCTGAAGAAGGGTCTTTTAAGAAAGCTCCCTATTTCAGAAGAGAGTAATTCACGTTCTATTAAAGTGGTTTCTAAATTATTAGAGATTACTCAAGAGATGCTTGATAAAAACAATGGTCAATATGAAGTTACTTTAGGTGAGCTTTTAGGACATTCTGAATTTGAAGTTATTAATCCTGAAATGACTGTATTTACTGCGACAAAGCCAATGAAAAAGCAAATGTCTTTTAGAGTAATGATCGAGAGAGGGTATATTCCTTCTGAAGCATTTAATTTAACAAGCAAAGGTCCGGATGAGATCGTTATTGATGCCTCATTTTCTCCTGTTAGACTTGTGAATTACTATGTGGAAAATTGCCGAGTTGGTGGTAATACTGACATGGATCGATTGGTATTAGAAATTACTACAGACGGACGTATTACGGCAAAAGAGGCAGTAACATTTGCTGCTCAAATAGGTATTTTACATCTATCAGTTTTTGATGAGCTTAAATTCCAGACGATTACGTATGAAGAAGATCAAGAAGAAGAGGGTGCTGACAGAGATGCACTTCTTAATAAGCTTTCATTAAAAATCAGTGAAATCGAGCTTTCAGTAAGATCGACAAATTGTTTAGCTCAAGCAGATATTGATACTATTGCAGAGCTAGTGATTATGTCAGAGCCTGAAATGCTTAAATTCCGTAACTTCGGTAAAAAATCTCTAAATGAAATTAAAGCAAAATTAGAAGAAATGGGATTATATCTAGGGATGGATTTAACTAAATACGGACTCACTAGAGAAAATGTAAAAGATTCAGTTCATCAACTCGTAGTAAGCAATAACTAGGAAGTATACTAATATGAGACACAGAAATCAGAAATCACGGCTTAACAGAACTACATCGCACCGTCTAGCAATGATGCGGAATATGGCGAAGTCTTTTATTCTCAATCAAAAAATTGAGACTACAGTTCCAAAAGCAAAAGCATTTAGAGCTATTATTGAGCCTTTAATTACTCTTGCTAAGGAAGACAATCTCCATAATCGTAGAAGAGCTTTACAGATTTTAAGTATTCGTTTTAATAAACTTGATTCTAAAGAGACAAGAAGAGCTAAAGAGGGTGACCTTTCTGCCTATAATGGCGATAGATTGGTGATGAATGAGCTTTTTGGAAAGATAGGACCTAAGTTTAAAGAGAGACCGGGTGGTTATACTCGTATTGTTCGAACAACTAATGGACGAGTCGGTGATTCTGCAGCTTGCTGCATTATCGAATGCGTAGAATAGTCTTTACAAACTCCCCGTTCTTCTTTAGAATGAAGAACGGGTGGTTAGCCCGATAATTGGAGGA
>CAMBTZ010000018.1 GCA_945870925.1 Chlamydia trachomatis
GAATTTGTCACCGGTACCTGTGTCTAGGAAAACAACTTCCTGATAGACTGGATGGATATCTTTTTTCATTGTTTAAGTCCTTATTCTAATGTATAAAAATTGGAAGTTATTGTACCTCGGCACCCTATTTTAAACAAGTCATTTCATCAGCTATTATTTCAACTCCATGAGAACGCAAGGCCATAACGGCCGTCTGAAGCCCTTCCAATATCCCCTCTTCGTATCTAAAATCAGGATGCTTTTCAAGAACAGGGAAATCAAAAGGCTGCATAAGATCGTCTTCAACAATATTAGGAATAATTTCCTTCGCAAGTTTTAAAAGTTTTCCTTTCTGATATACAATTATCTCATCAAAAATCTCTTCGTATGTTTTCATGCTTTATTCTCCTTTCTCCGTTTTTGAAAAAATGTTTGCAATAGCTCTTTTGCCTCAACCGCCATTAATCCGGATAAAGTTTCAATTTGATGAATCGGATGTTTCATAATTGAAAGATCAACAAGCCCGCCACATGCACCATGCCTCTTATCCGAGCACCCCCAAATAATCCGTTTAACTCGCGAAAGAATAGCTGCACCTAAACACATTATACAAGGCTCCACAGTGACAAATAGCGTCGCGCCAACAAGTCTAAAGTCACCTATTTTTTTTACAGCCTCTTTAATGCAAAGAATTTCTGCATGACAAGTTGCATCTTTAAACTGCTCAACCTGATTGTGAGCGCTTGCTATAACGGTTTGTTCAAAAACTAAAACAGCACCAATAGGCACTTCATTTTTTCCAAAAGCAACGCGCGCTTCATTGATCGCAAGACCCATAAACACGCTCTCTTCCTCGGTAAATTCTCTCATGTTGATTAATTCTACGTTATATGGTAAAATCTTGCTAAACATTTTAAATTGGAGTCACCCCAAATGCCATTAGATAAAAGCACAAAAGAAGAAGTCACCAAAAAATTTCAGTTACACGACAAAGATACTGGATCGGCCGACGTTCAAATTGCTCTTTTAACTGAGAGAATCTCGGATATCCAAGAGCATCTTAAAAGAAGCCCAAAAGATCACGCTACAAGACTCACTCTTTTAAAAGTTGTAGGTCACAGAAGAAAACTTTTAAGTTACCTAAATTCAACTGACACTCACCGCTACCAACAATTAGTAAACAAACTTGGACTACGTAAATAAACTTTTAAGTTTGTTTTTTACCTCTAAAGGAGACCTTAATTTATGGATAAAAACCGGCTAGCTATACACGTTGCTGGCAAAGAACTCGTTTTTGAAACGGGTAAAATCGCAAGACAGGCCAACGGTTCTGTTATATTAACCTGTGGAGATACTGTAATTCTTGCGACAGCATGTGCTAATAAGTCGGCTTCCCCTGACATTGATTTCTTTCCCTTAAGAGTAGATTATCAAGAAAAATTCTCAGCGGCAGGAAAAACACTCGGCGGATTCATTAAAAGAGATGGAAAACAGACTGAGAAAGACACTCTAACTTCAAGATTGATTGACCGCCCACTGCGTCCTTTATTTCCTGAAGGCTTCTTTAATGAAGTTCAAGTTCTTTGTTACGTTCTTTCATACGATCCAAATTGTCAACCTGACTCTTTAGCACTTTGCGCAGCTTCTGCTGCTCTAGTAGTATCAGACATTCCCTTTCCTAAACCGGTAGGCGGAGTAAGAGTAGGTAGAGTAAATGGTGAATTTGTAATCAATCCAACTCTTGATGAAATGAAAAAATCGACTCTAGACTTGCTTATCGCAGGAACAGACGACGCCATCCTTATGATTGAAGGTTATTGCGACTTCCTTACTGAAGAAGAAGTCCTAGAAGCAATTGAAGAAGGACACAAAGCAATTCGTCAGATTTGCAGGGGCCTTGCTGATTGGAGAAACATCTGCGGAAAAGAGAAATTTGTTGCACCCTTACTTTTACCGCCTGAAGAACTTCTTTCAACTATCGAATCAATGCTTAAAGAAAATTTTGAAAAAGCCTTCTTTATCTCAGACAAACTTGCTCGTGAAGCTGAATTTGAAAAGATGGACGCTGCAGTTTATGCTCATTTCGCACCTGAATCAGGTGAAATTAAGTATTCTGCAAAATTGGTCAAAAGGGCGCTTAAAGCAATCTCCTCTAAGTTGATGAGACACCATATTATTGAATCAAAAAAACGTTGCGATGGCCGTGCACTTACAGACATACGTAATATATCTATCGAGCAATCTATCTTACCAAGAACCCACGGAAGCTCTCTTTTCACAAGAGGCGAAACACAAGCTATTGCAGTTTGTACTCTTGGTGGCTCTTCTATGGGACAAAGATACGAAGACTTAGATAACAAAGACGGTCTTAGAAAATTTTATCTTCAATACAGCTTCCCACCTTTCTCTGTTGGTGAAGTTGGCGCTATGAGAGGACCTGGAAGACGTGAGATTGGTCATGGTAAACTTGCAGAAAAATCTCTACAAGCCATACTACCAACTGAAGCTGATAACTTCCCTTACACAATTCGTCTAGAATCTAACATTACCGAATCAAATGGATCGTCTTCAATGGCATCTGTTTGTGGCGGTTGCTTAGCTCTAATGGACGCAGGTGTTCCGATCAAACGTCCAATTTCAGGAATTGCAATGGGACTTCTTCTAGAAGAGAAGAAATTCGCAATTCTTTCTGATATATTGGGTATGGAAGACGCTCTTGGCGACATGGATTTTAAAATCACCGGCGATGGAAAAGGGATCACAGCATTCCAAATGGACATCAAAGTTGAAGGGATCACTCTAGAAATTATGAAGGCAGCTCTTCACCAAGCAAAAGAAGGCCGAATTCATATTTTATCTAAAATGATAGAAGCGTGCCCCAAAACTAAAGGCCACCTATCTCAATTTGCACCACGAATTGAGTCTATCACAGTTAAACCGAGCAAAATTGCAACAATCATTGGCCCAGGCGGCAAAATGATCCGTTCAATCATAGAAGAGTCAGGCGCTGAAATTGACATCAATGATGCAGGCGTTGTTAATATTGCAGCAACTAGCGCAGATAGCCTCAATAAAGCAAAACAAATGATTCTTGATCTTATTTCAGAAGTTGAAATCGGCAGAACCTACAAAGGGGCAATTAAATCAATCCAACCTTTCGGAGTCTTTATCGGACTACCGGGCGGAAAAGACGGCCTTTGCCACATCTCCGAGTTTAGCCATGAAAGAATCCAAAACATGGAAGATCACGCAAAAGAAGGCGATGTAATCGAAGTAAAAGTACTCGAGATTAACGACCGCGGCCAAGTCAAACTCAGCCGTAAAGTCCTCCTCTCAGCCAAATAATCCAATAAAAAAGCCTCATCCTATCTCTTAGCATGAGGCTTTTCAATACATACACAAACATTTGTATATAAACAGGTTAGCAAATCTTACCTTCTCATATATTGCAATTTTACTTTACGGAGGCATTGTCCCCTTTTCCATACTTTTTTTAGGAGCTGGCGCATTTGCAATTTATAAATATATTAAATGCCAGGCAGACCTAATATTTTAAATTAATCTCTTTACATTATTAAATGAATTATGCTATAATTATTGTAATTAATTTAAATTAGGAGATTAAAAATGCGAACACCACCCATCTCATCAACCCATTCATCACAAATTAGTAACACCCAAAATGGCATAACTGCCCCAAAAAGCTTTACAGATAAAGTAACGGAATTTTTTATAACTAATAAAAAAGAATTATTATTCTGGGGCACAGCAGCATCAACTAGCGCAGTAACATTATTTTTATTACCGCCATTAGGAGCTATTCTAACCACGGTTTTCTTTATAGCTTTCATGATGCGTTTATGCAAAAATGATCATGAAGACACCTTCTAAGCCCCCTAAAAAAAATCTGATGCAACTTATTTATAGCGAATGCACAGCAGGGCTTCTTTCTTTTTTTGCGGCTTTCTTTGCACCTTTGCTTTGAATTTTAGGTAATTTTTTCATTGAAACAGCTTATATAGAAAGCTTCTTAGGGCTTAGTACAGCGTCTAAGAAGCTTTTTTATTATCTCTGATTAATTTGCAATTTTTGTTTGTTTCCAAAGATGTGTGATTGGCCTAAGAAGAGTTAATCCTACATAAGAAATATTGTCTATAGCCGTTTTAAACATAAATATTGGAATATCAGCCATTTCTTTTGAGCACAATAAAAGCGGTACCGAAATAATTGCTAAAGCTATACGAACAATTGCTTCTATAGCAAAAAGGGGCGCTCCTAAAAGGGTAATAGCCGCAGCGTAGGGCGCTGCTTTCAATCTGGATGTAGTAATCGCATTATCAAACGATTCAGCCAATGGCTCGCCAATAAAAGAACCTGTTAATGTCCTTGGAGTATCTTCATCATTTGCAATACTACACACATTACTGTACAAATCTCTAATTCCACGCTCAATACAACCCATCTTTTAACTCCTTGTCTATTTTTAAGAATATGTAAATTTTACCATATTACAAAAAAAAACACAGGCTTAAAATTATTAGTATATTGGACTTACACATTTCATGTAAGTCCATTTATATAAAAATAATTAGAGGACGGCGGCGGCGATGGCTGCAAGTTTTGAACGCTCGGTTGACTGGAAGTAGATGCTTCCGAAGATGTCATGCTTTTTCATCCGGCCGATAAGATAGACTAGACCGTTTGAATCGGCGTCAAGGTAAGGATTATCAATTTGAGATGGATCGCCTAAGACGATGATTTTTGTATTATCACCGACTCTTGAGATAATTGTCTTGATTTCATGAGGCGTCAAGTTTTGAGCCTCATCAATAATTACGTAAGTATTTGCAAATGAACGACCCCTCATATAAGCGATCGCTTCTACTTGAAATTTTTCGCTTTCAAGCACCCATTTCTTTGTTTCGGCTCCATTTTCTGATCCTGAAGCTGAACAAATGTAGTCAAGATTATCAAAAAATGGGGCAAGCCACGCTCTTAATTTCTCTTCTTTAGTTCCGGGTAGAAATCCGATATCCCTGCCCACAGGTATGATTGACCTTGCGATCATAATGCGAGAATAGACATCTTCATCAAATACTTTTCTAAGCCCTGCAGCCAAAGCTAGAAGTGTTTTTCCTGTACCGGCTCCGCCTGTAAAGACTACGAGTTTTACATCGTCCCTCATGAGAAGGTCCATTGCACATTTTTGCTCTACGTTTCGAGGCTTAATCCCCCAAATATCATGAGCTGATTTAGTCAAAGGGACAAGAGTTTTAGATTTAACATCAACTCTGCCAATTGCAGAAGAATTTTCGACGCTTTTCATGATCACATATTCATTTGGCAAATAATCGCCTGGCGGAATTGGTAAAGAACCGTCCAAATAGAATTGATCAATCTTACTTTTTGTCTGGTCAATAAATTTCAAACCTTTATGGATAGTGTCGTAATTTTCCCTGATACTTCTGTAATTTGCAGTCTCAATCCCTGCAGTTTCTGCTAGAATTTTTGTGACAGGATCCTTAGAAACTAGTGTAATCGCTTCACCGTCTTGCTGTAATTGAAATGCTATCGCAAGAAGTCTATGCCTATTTCGATCGGGGGTAAAACTACTTGATCCGTTTTTTTTCTTCTTATGATCCTCATCAAGGATAATTCTGATGTGGGCTCCATTCTCTAATAAAATCCCCTGACTAATATTCCCCCGTTTTGAAAGCTGATCTATTAAACGCATTACATACCGCGCGTTTTTGCCCATTTCATTATTGAAAAGTTTTTTTTGATCTAACTCTTCAATTACTACACTTGGTAAAACGATAGATTCATTTGGGTAGTGATTTAATGATTCCGGATCATGAAGCAAAACACTTGCATCAAACACTAGAGACTTTTTTGACATGAACACTCCTATTATTTTAAGACCTTTTTTGCCTTATGAACGATCAAAATATCCTACACAACCTTTTTCTATCTAAAAAATTTTAAGTAGTTAATAATTAACAAAATAACGTAAACTAATTATTTTAATCAGCAGATAATCAATCAGAGTGCTAATTTTATTGACTAAAGCTAGATTCTTTTTTATAATTGGGGATAGAACCAGAAGGTATACATATCATGAAAATTAACGCCAAGATGTTAAGTATCCCCCCCTATATATCAACTTCATGGGAAAACGTAATCTCCCTGCAAGTTGAGGATGTTTCCGGAAAATTGATAGTTTTTCTAAAAAATGGCGGCATTGTCTCCATCCCAAATCTTACTTTAGAAACCATTGAAGAGGCTTTTTATGCCCACAGTGAATTTATAGATGCCGCATCAAAACCTCAGCTTCCGACTAACAGACTACCCGGATTAAATATTGGGATGATCCCAAATGGATTTCTTCAAGAGACACTTGGGCCTATTATGGAACACGACCCCAAACAAAAAGAGAGTCCCGACCTACCCAGAGAAGTTGTAGATAAGGTAGCAACCGTCGCTAAAGCCCTAAATCTTGATCTTGAAGCTTTTAATCTACCAAAAGGTGAACCTCACTGCAATTGCCCTTATTGCCAAATTGCAAGAGCTATTCAAGGAAAAGCTAATTTAAATAAAATCCCCGATATCGACAACTCACTTAAAGAGACAGAACACTTAGAAGGAGAGTTAAAATTTCGTGAATGGGACATAAATCAAGTTGAAAAGAAACTCTACAACATAACAAATCCAAATGATGCAGAAGAACACTATCAAGTGTTTTTGGGAAATCCTATTGGATGCACTTGCGGCAAATCAAACTGCGAGCACATCAGAGCGGTTCTCAAATCTTAATTTGCAGATTAGGGTTGCCAAGAAAAAGATAAATTCCTAAAATACGCTTTTTCACATCTGCCGGGCGGAAAGGAGTTTTTATCATGTTTTCAAAACGTTTAAGCTGTACGTTGTTTCTTGTAACAGTCAGCCTTTCAGCCGCTGATGACAAAATCAACACAAGCGGAGTATCTGTTGCAAAAGAGCATCACGTACCACAAAATGGAAAAATAGCCTCACAAAAACCTTCAGAAGTTATGGCAAACCATACCGAAGGGGAAGCAAATTACAAAGCTTTCACCGGGAAAATTGTTGGCGGTAGCGTGAGAATGCGCCTACATCCTGATGTAGACTCTCCGATTGTAAAAGAACTTCTCAAAGGCGAACTTGTAGTTATTAAAGGTGAAAAATCAGATTTCTATACAATAGAGGCTCCGGCTGATCTTAAAGTTTATATATTCAGAAGTTTTGTCCTTGATAATGTAGTTGAGGGGAACAGAGTACACGTGAGACTTTCTCCGGAACTTACAGCACCTGTTGTTGCTCTTATGAATTCAGGCGATAAAGTGAATGGAACAATTAGTGACAAAAATCACAAATGGCTTGAAATTGGAGTACCTAAAAACGTTAGATTCTTTATTGCAAAAGAGTACATCGAAAAAATTGGCGGCCCTGAATTAAAAGCCCTTCGCGACAAAAAACAAAACACAGTTCTTCAACTTATGGACTCCGCTGAACTTTTAAGCCAATCAGAAATGATGAAACCTTTTGAAGAAATTGATTTTGAACGTGTGTCAAACTCATTTACGACAATCACAAAAGATTATAGCGACTTTCCTGAGTACTCTGAGAAAGCTAAATCAAAATTAGTCCACCTTCAAGAGACTTACCTTCAGAAAAAAATTGCCTATCTAGAAGCTAAAACTTCTAAAATGAGCAAAGAGCGAATTGCTAGAAATGATCTTGTTCAAATTGCAGATTCAAGCGAAGAGACTCTTTCTCCAAGAGAGCGTATGAAAATCTGGGAAAGAGTTGAAGAATCTCTCTTTTTATCATGGTCTACAAGCCATCACAAAAAGACAATGGATGACTTTTATGATGACCAAAAACTTAAGACAGTTAGAATTTCAGGAATCGTAGAATCTTATAATGACATTGTAAAAAATAAACCGGGTAATTTTGTCCTTCGCGATCGCGATATGCCAAGAGCTTATCTCTATAGCACATTTATTGACTTACAAAATTATGTAGGCAAATATGTGACACTCCTTGCTGTTCAAAGACCAAACAACAACTTTGCTTTTCCGGCATATTTTGTATTTGAATCTGAGAAGTAACTTGTGGAATTAAGAGAGTGGGCTATCCACATATTAAGTGCTGATAGGATCGAGGACAAACTCTTCGATCCTTCTCTTTTTTCCGATGATCACCCCGGATCACCCCTGTTTTGGAATGAGCCTACAAGGCCTCCCGGCATGCAATTCTCCACTCACACACGCAAAAAAGATAAGCTCCCCCCTTTTCAAGATCATCACAACCCTGATAATAGAGCAATTTGCCTCCATAGATTTGCAGGCCACGAGCTTCTAGCTGTCGAGATTATGGCCTTTGCCCTTCTAGCATTTCCTGACGCGCCCAGATCATTTAGAATGGGCCTTGCAAACACCCTTCGCGAAGAACAAACTCATGTTAAACTCTACATGGCACAGATGGAAAGGCTCGGTCTAAAATTTGGCGACCTTCCACTCTATAAGCACTTTTGGCAACAGACTTCTTACCTAACATGCCCCATAAAATACGTCAGCATGATGAGTCTCACCTTTGAAATGGCCAATCTTGACTTTGCCCCCCACTATGGCGCATCCTTTAAACGCAATGGCGACCTAGACTCCTATGAACTTATGAAACAGATCCTTAGAGACGAAATTTCACACGTTCGATTTGGTATGCGCTGGATCGAAAAACTTAAATCGACCGACCAAGACGCCTTTCTGCTCTATAAAGAGAGCATCACCCCCCATCTACCGCTTAAGCGAGGAAGAGGCTTCATTTTTCAAGAAGCTAACCGTCAAGCTGCCGGAGTCCCGGAAAATTGGATCCAAGCCCTCAAAAACTCGTAAAGATAGCTTCCTTGATTTTATCTAAAGACTTAGGCATAATCACTTGCTTATGCAAGCTGCTATATCAACAATAAGCCCAATTGAACCCTATTTAAAAGAATTTTATAAGCACTATCATCATAAAAGCTGCTTAAAAAAAATAGGCGACTTTGTAATAAGTATTTTAAGAGACATTATTTATATACTAATGATCCCTTATCTCAGATGTACATCGAACTCTCTCTACGGAAGTTATAAAAATCCAATCTGGAAACCTAATAGCAAAGGACTTATCGTTCTAGTTCACGGGCTAAAAGGAGACCCATCAATTTGGAGGACACATGTAAAAGAATTGAAATCCTCTCCTGATTTTGATCTATATATCCCTACAGTCTACATGACAGGAAATTGCAAATTAAGTGATGCCACAACTCCTATTCAAGAAAAAATTATCGATTACATTCAAAAACATCCTTTAAATAAAATTTGTCTAATAGGTTTTTCCAATGGTGCCAGAATCGTCACTTCAATTGAAACAAATTTACGTCAACTATCTCCGGAAACATTATTGAAAATTTCAACAATAGCAGGCGTCCATCTAGGCTCACCTATTATCAATAGGCTTTCAAAAACACCCCTTTTAAAAAACCTTTTTCATCCCGAACTAAAAGCTGATCTATCGTATGGAAGCCAAAACTCCCTACAACTCCTCAATAGAGTCGTAAGTCCACTTCCAAATGGCGTCGCAAAACGTTCCTATGAATTTTACGCCTCCACAAACGATCTTGCAGTACCAAATATAGACTCATCACTCCCCCACTTAAATCTCGGTGAGCGCTTTCACGTAGTCCACGGCTACGGACACAAATCAATTGTAGGCGCCGTCGCCAAACAGCAACTCACCTCCTGTCTAAATTGGCTTATAGCGAATTAAATTTAAGCACTTTTTTTGAAATTTAGAACTGTTCGGTTTTGCTATAATTTACACAGGCTTATCTAATAATTCCAACTTGCAGGCGAAACTTTGGCGCTACATAACCAAGACATCTTTAATTGCAATTTCTTCTGTTTGAAATTCTTCAGGTAGAGATTCAAAGTAGCTACGTTCTTTGCTTGAATCAAGCCCAATAGTTGTAAAAGTAGCTTGAATAAGAACATTTAGTAACCTATAGACATTTTTATTGACATCCTCCCCTTCCTTTAGGAAGAAGATTCCTAATCAAAACTTTCTTTTCCTCTTATTGGCTCGACCATATGCTGCATACTCCAGATAGTCTGAAGAATGCACACGGCTTTTAAAACATCAAATATTATTTATTACATTTTGATATTAATTGAGCTCTAAATCAGGGAGTTCTCGAGGAATTTTTTCCACAAGCTCAATATCGTCTAAAGCGATCTGGTTACTTGCAGCTCCCCACTCTTGTAGTTTACGAGCACTGACAAGCACCCTCTTTTCAAATGAACCCATTGCCTTATTGTAGCTCTCAACAGATGTTGAAAGTGATCTTCCCACTTGATTCCAGTGTTTTGACATGTCGCTTAGCCTTTTGTAGAGCTCGTGTCCGAGTTCGCTGATCTCTTTTGCATGCTTAGAAAATGTATCCTGTTTCCACCCGTAAGAGATTGCCTTAAGCAACCCAATTAGCGTTGTTGGAGTAACAATAATTACGCCATGTGTAGCCGCCATCTCAATTAACGTTGGATCGCATTCAAGAGCAGCACTTAAAAAAACTTCTGTCGGCAAAAATAAAATTACAAATTCAGGCGTTGGCTGAAACTGTTGCCAATAAGCTTTCTTTGAAAGCCCTTGAATGTGTTGCCTGACAAGCCTTGCATGATCCTTTAATTTCTGATCTTTAATATCAGGATCATCAGCAGAGCTTGCCTCTAAAAACGCTTCAAACGGCACTTTAGAATCTACAATTACCTGCTTTCCACCTGGCAATTTAACAATAAGATCGGGTCTAACTATTCCATTATCACCCTCCTTCACGCTCTGCTCAAAAAAATCGCACTCATTCACAAGCCCTGCAAGCTCAACAGCCCTTTTTAACTGCAGCTCACCCCATAGCCCTCTAATTTCAGGTTTCCTTAATGCTTTTGCCAAATTTGCCGTCTCATCTCGAATCCCCTTTAAAAGCTCCTTATCCCTAATTCGCTCCCTTTCTATACCTCGCATACTCTCATCTAGCCGCTCTAAACTCACTTTAACCGGCTCATATTTCTCATAATCCCCTTCTAATCGAGCCTCCCGAATCTTTGCCTCTCTAAGCTCATTTTCAAGTCTCATCTTATCCCAAATCAACCAGACTACAGGCATAATCAGCAACCAGCCTAAATTAAAAATATCCATTTACACCCTTTTAAGAAGTAATTTGTTATAATAGTAGCCATGGCGCACTTTCTTCTAAATATTTATTTACTTACATTCCTACTACCTACTAAAGCAGTAGCTTTTGCTGAGTGGAAAGATGTTAAGGATCCTACTTTAGAGGAACTATCATGCCAATTTTTTTCTTTAGAAAGCGGTAAATTTAAGATTAAAGAGCACTCTTCACCGGCTGATCTTGCTGAATCAGGGCTTGGCGATCCCGTCTTTATTGTAGTAGATAAGAAAAACAAGCCGATCGGCGTGATTAAAACAATTTCTACTGATTCTCAAGATGGAAGACGAAGTTTTAAATCCGAATTTGAATCTCTCGATTTTCTCAATCATCTCCCTTTAAAAAAATTTCATACCATCAAACTCAAAGGGATCGCCGAAACAACTGTACATGGCGAGAAAACAGGACTGATTGCTGAGGAATTTGCTCACGGATACTCACTCAACGTCTACTTAAAAAAAATCGCTACTACCTTAAGTAATAAAGAGCGGAAGAAACTCTTAAGCGAACTTAATAAAGGGGTTGAAAAAACAGCGATTGCACTTGCCGAACTTCACAAATTTAAAATGTATTCACATCCGGCTCACAATTATCTGATCAAATTTGATTCTGATCGTCCTCCAGGACCATATGGCCTCATTCATGGAGATACGCATCCAGGCAATATTTTCTACGACTCGAAAACAGACACCCTCACATTTATTGATTTTGGCAGCTCTCATATCGATCGCGAAGGTGCGCCCGTGCTTCAAGATGCTTCCAACTTTCTCCTTACCTTAGAAATTTTTGCCGCTTACTACCATCTTACATCTAGTGAAATCTCATCTCTAACCACTACCTTTCTTACATTCTATCAAGCTGAAATCCCTGCAGCATCAGATAATGCTCTAGCCTTCTATAAATCCTATTACATAAAAGCATTCGCAAATCCAGTAGGCTGGGATCCAGAACAATCATCTCAAGCTAAATTCATTAACAACTACTGCAATCAAGAATTACTCACCTTCACAACATCTGAAAAACAGACAGAGGTTTTAGCTATCACTTTATCTCGAGCTTGATCTTGCATTACTATCTCAGCAAGATAAGAATCTAGAGACTTAATCGGCAATAGCGCATCTTGCATCAATTGCGTAATAGCAGCATTCCATTCAAATCCGACATTCAATGAATTTATTAACGGATGTAGAACATCTAAAAGAATACGAGCTAAAGCATAATTCCGATCTATTGTTAGAAGTTCCCTTGCCATCACAATCACAGTCATCTGGCTCTCATTAAAAAGGCCCGATTCAAGCATTTCATCAATCACCTCTTCAGCAGTTATCCACATCAATTCATGATCCACATTATTCATCTCATGTGCTGGTATTTTTTCAAGTATAGTTGACATTACACCCTCCTATTTCATTCTAATATTAGACTCTTAAATTAAGAAACGGTAAAGAATAAAATCTAGCAAACCTCAATTATAATAACCAGATCTTTTTTAAAAAAATCTTTGTAGCTTAACAAATTCTTTATCTCTATACTGCGTACAAAATGTAACGGGAGAATCTATGAACATTTCTGTAACAACAAGTAGTTCAACATCCTATTTAAAAGAATGCTGCTCTGATGAATTTAATCATATCCTATCATTTCTTTCTCTAGATGAACGAATTGATTTAGCTTCTACTTCTTCTCATTTTCTGCAAGAAAGAGTACTCCCACTCAGAGAAATTCAATTTGCAGCACACCATTTTTTAACAGAACTTCGCTCTAGTACAGTAATCTATCCCCTTATTTTTGAAAAACTTTCTATTATATATAACGATTTAATCTTAGCTCTTAGTACAGCTAATCCCATTTTACTTGTGAAAATGAATCCCTTCAGTTTAAAATGTCGAATCGCAAATGCACTCTGTCAACTTACTTTAGATGAGCTGCATAGTTTAGAAATCTCACTTTTTGAAATCGATTTTCCCAAAGGATTTCATGATGTTTTCCTGCTGGCAAAAAGAATTCCTAAAATTTTTGTAACACCTTTAAAAAAACTAAGGGAGATGCCTGTTCGATCTCCAAGCGATATCTGTTACCTAAAATTTTTACTCGAAACATTTCCAATTTGCACTCCGCCGATAGATAGCAACAAACCAAAACATTGGGGAAAAGCCCTGAGAATTGCTACTTTAGATTTAGTGAAAATTTACGATGCATTCCCTCATGAAATTAAAGTCGTTCTACTCTATAAAATTGCAAAAAAAGTAAATGATTTGAGACCACAGATTCTTTTACAATCGCACTTTCCGGCAATTTTTAAAGCTTTCCCAGGGACATCTTTATTAATATATGGTGGATTTACGTTTAAGCAAGTTCGCTCCTTTCAACAAAACTCTAACACAATTAAACTTTCAGAGCCTTTGTGTGCGCAATGGATTACCCATATTATCAAAAACCGATTAATGACTATTTCCACATTTTTGGAACTTCCTCTAAAAGCAAAAGAATTATTCGCTCAGTATCCTCACGCATTTTTTTTCTTATTACGCGCAGGGCTTGCTTTAGATGATATTTGCTGCCTTGATGAACAGACTTTAAAACTAAGTATTGAAATAGCTACCTACATGCATGTAAGAAAAACATCATTTAGCTATTCTAGAGAAAAAATAGCAAGCATGGAAACCACTATCAACCGAATACGAAAAAGAGCTCTTGAGGATGAAAAAGATATCTTTGCTCTTCTTGATATTGAAACATTTTCTTCAATCACAGATCCGCTAGAAAAATTATTTCGTACTTCACCTTTTACACCTGAAAAAAGAAAGGAAAAGCGATAGATTTTTGCATCTAAATCTACTATAATTCAAAAATGGGTAAAAAAATTCATTCAAAATATCTTTTACTAATTATTATAATTTTTGTTGCTGCCTGCATTGAGACAGATATTTATTTACCCGCATTTCCCGATATGATGACTTGGTTTGGAGTGACCGAAGGTCAAATTCAGAGTTTATTGACATGGAATTTTATTGGAATTTGCATTGCCGGACCATTTTATGGGCCAATTTCTGATTCTATTGGTAGAAAAAGACCCTTGCTTATAGCTCTAACTCTTTTTTTTATAGGTAGCATCATTACAATATTTGCTGGAAATATCAACCAAATGCTTATTGGCAGAGTCTTTCAAGGAATTGGAAGCGGGGGATGCTTCACTCTCGGTACAGCCATTCTATTTGATGCTTTCCAAAAGGAAAAAGCGATTAAGGCTTTAAATCAGCTTAATTTAATTATTCCTGTCATTATGGCTTTAGCACCATTACTCGGAGGTTATTTAAATCTCACATTTGGTTTTCGCTCTAATTTTCTTTGCATTGCCCTATTTGTTCTTATAAGTCTTATTCTTTCGATCTGTTTTTTTTAAGAGACGCTAAATCCTGAAAAACGATCTATACTACAAATGAGCTCAATTATAAAAGATTTTAAAAAAGCATTAACCTGTAGATCATTTCTTCAGCTAGCGCTTGTGCTCTGCATTATGTTTGCAGCCTACATAGCCTTCCTTGCAGCTACAGCAATCTTATTTGTTGTTGAATTTGGCATGAGTAAAGTTGTATTTCCTTTTATTCAAGGGGCTATACTTGGGGGATGGGTTGCTGGAAGCCTAACTCTTAATAAGGCAATTTCTAAATGGGGTATCTTCACTATAAAAAAATCGGGAATAGCTCTTTCCGTAATTTTTGGACTACTAGCCTGTTTACTTGCCCTAATTTTCCCCAGAAATCCCTACCTACTAACGGCCACAATGACATTTTATGCCTTTGGAGCCAATTGGGTTATCGGTCTGTATTTCCCTGAAGCCATGGAAATTCTTCCGGAAATCAAGGGGGTTACCTCAAGCTTGATGACAAGCGCAAGACTTCTTGTTGCAGCAATAACAGTAACAATTTTGGCAACCACTTATAACGGCACCGTCTACCCTCTTATTATTGTCATTGCACTAACCATTTCAACGATACTACCGACTCTAATATTCTATGAGCGTTCAAAAATTAATGAAATTACTCAGGAAGAAAATCTTTAAGCTTAACTTTTAATACTTTATTCTCTTTTTTCAGATCTTGAAATTCAAGATACATCGTCTTAATTAAATCCTTAAGCTCAGTAAGACTTTCGACACCCACATCTTCTAAAATAGCGTCAACCTCATCCTTTAATTTAGGCTCTAGCACATCTGTCGTCTCATAAACACTTTTTTCCTTAAAACTCTCTTTTAGTGATCTACTTTCAGCACGAGAAGATTTAATTATCTCATCTTGAGCCTCGATAGTTAAGCTCAGTTCTTGTATCTGAAAATTTAATTTTTGTATATTATCTTTAAGATTTGCTAGCTTATCAACATGATCAGATACTTCAAACCCTAACATTTCTTTACTTTCTTCTAACGTTTTAATATATGCATTATGCTCTAGCTTTGCCCTCATGCTATCACTCATTGCTTTTTCAAGACTTGAAAAATTTAAACGAACAACCCCCTCTAGTTCGCCTATATAATTACCAAGCCACTGAAATCTATCTACGATATCTTCAAACGTCGAAACTTCTGATGAATCATCTTTCGAACTTATAGATTCAAGCATTTCATTAATAGCTAAAACTGTACGCTTAAATTTTAATTCATCA
>CAMBTZ010000019.1 GCA_945870925.1 Chlamydia trachomatis
TATTTTTACATCCTGCTTCCCAAGGAATTTTAGATTCCTCCAAAGATCCAAGCGGTGCATCTATATCGCACCAAGAGAGCTTTTTAAGGCCTAATAATTTAGCTTTATGCTCCATGTATTTAACAAGAGGAGCTTTATTTTTTGAGACAACATCCCACATTGTTGTAAGGGTTTTCTCATCAATTCTATTGTTTGACAAAGTTTCATGAAGGTAGCTTTTCCAGCCCCTTTCTTTGTAAAGTGTAAGACGAAAATCGATAATATTGTTGAGAATTTGACCAAAAATTGCTTCGTTTTTTGAAAGCTCATTCTCCATACTTGCAAATGCTTCTTTGCGAACAGATCGGTCGGTATGAGAAAATAATTTTTCTAATTTGCTTAAATTTAGGTTTTTGCCCTCTGTTGGAAAGCTTATATTCCCCATAACCGAGTAGTAAAGAGTTGTGTAAGCAGAGTGTCCGGAAATGGCTAATTCATTAACTAAAAGCTCCTTTTCTAAAGCCATTTTTTCTTTTGCAAGAGTGCGCATTTCTTTTAAAGAAAATGCAATCGGGGTCTCTTTTTTTAAAAGTTGTTCAAACTCCTTATCAGAAAGGGCTAATAGGAGAGCCTCTATTTTTTGAGTAGCGCTATCAAGAGCTGCACCTACCATATTGTAATTTGCTTCCGCCTGAGTTGCCCTTGTATCGGAAATGTCTGTTGATGACAAGCATGCAATGAGTGATCCCGCTTCATGAACTTCTTCTAAAAGAATTTGATAAGGGTTAAATAGTTCAGGAATTTTGAGAGGCAGATTTTTGATCTGCTCTAAGAGGGAATTCAGGTGTTTTTCAATTTTTTCATAGGATAATCCGGATCCATGAAGAACTTGATCGAGATTCCACGTTTGTTTATAGTCCATTACGACAATGTAAGGAAAAGGACTTTTTAGTGCCAGCAAAAATACGAGTACTATCCGAATCGACAATTAATCAGATTGCTGCCGGTGAGATTATTGAAAATCCGGCTTCTTTAATAAAAGAGCTAATTGAAAATTCTCTTGATGCAAGAGCTTCTAAAATATTAATAGATATCCATGGCGGGGGTCAGTTTTTTATTCAAGTGATAGATGACGGATTTGGTATGGGAAGAGATGATGCTATACTCTCTTTAGAAAGGCATGCCACATCAAAAATTTCAGAATTTTCTGATTTGAGTTCTTTAGCGAGTATGGGATTTCGCGGTGAAGCGCTCGCATCGATTGCTGCTGTTTCTAAATTTGAGCTAGAGACTGCTGAAAAAGGGGCGATTGGAACTAAAATTATTTGTAATGGCGGTAAGATTCTAAGAGCAGACCCTTTTTCAAGAAATCACGGTACTACTGTTAAAGTTTCTGATCTATTTTATAATGTGCCGGCTAGGAAAAAATTTCAAAAATCAGCCACTCAATCAACATCAGAAATTGTAAAAATGTTAACAAGGGTCTCTTTAGCCCACAGAGAAGTCTCTTTTACACTTACGTCAAATGCTAAAGAACTGTTATTTACCTCCAATAAAGAGGATACAAGAATTGAAGAGGTTTTGGGAAAGGAATTTTTAGTTGATACAAAAAAAATTTTTTGGGAAAAAGAAGGTTATAAAATTCGTGGTATAGTTGGTTCTCCGCTTAATGTACGATCAAATAGGTTAGGACAATATTTGCTGGTAAATAAAAGGCCTGTTGTTTCAAATCTTGTTGAAAGAGCAATTCAAGAGGGATTTGGAACAAGAATTGGTAGTAAAGATTATCCCTTGTTTGTACTTTGGATCGACGTTCCTCCTAGCTTGATTGATGTTAATGTCCACCCTCAGAAAATATTTGTCCGATTTTCTGAAGAGGAAAAAATGCATCACTATATAAAAACAGCAATCGAAGAGAGCTTCTTTCAAGTACCAAAAAAAATTGTCGTCTCAAAAATTGAACTGCCGGCTCCTTCTTTTGTTGAGACAAAGATTGAGTATCAACCAACGTTTGCAATTAATGAAGCTTCTTTAATCAAAGAAGATATTGAAGTAATTGGATTTTATGAAGATGTTGCTATTGTGAAAATCCCACAAATGCTCCCGTTTTTTCCGGAAGAGAGGCTTGTTTTTGTTGATACAATAAAATTGGATGCTAAAGTCCAATTTCAAAGGATGCTTACAAGATTAAAGGAGGGAAAAGAGAGCGAAAAAGAGATGCTCCTCTTTCCTGAAGTGCTTAAATTTTCAAAAGGAGAAGAGGAGATTGTTCTTAAGCACGAAATGCTCCTTAATAGAATGGGGATCGGAATTAGGCCATTTGGTAAGGAGACTTTTTTACTCGACGCGCTCTCACCGCTTTTTTCATTAGATTCTGTAAGAAAGGTAATTGATCTGCTACTTGTAGAGTTTCATAAAGAGTTTAGTTTAGAAGCCGTTGTAAAAACGGTTATCAACTTTAGATCACCTAGAATTGTGGGTAATAACGAACTTAAACACTTATTAAATGAGGTGCTTAAGATGGATGATCCGTTTTATGCACCAAATGGCAAATTGATTATGGTAAATTTTAACAAGGAAGAGTTCTTTGGTAAAAAATGAAGAAGAGATAGCTTTACTTCGAGCGAGTGCAAAACTGAATCTTGAAGCACTTAACTTCATATTTGACTCTTTGATAGAGGGGATTTCAGAAATTGAGGTTGAAAAAGGGTATAAGCACTATATTTTAGAGCGCGGATCTTCCCAAACTGCCTTTGATCCGATCATCGGTTTTGGCGATCACACAGCTACACCGCATCATAAAGTGACCGATCGAAAATTAAAAAAAGGGGATCCGGTGACCCTTGATGTCGGCCTCGTGCTAAATGGTTATGCAAGCGATGTGACAAGATCGTTTGTGTTTAAAGAAGACAAAGATCTGAAATTTTCTAAAATTGTGAGAGAAGCTCACCTAAAAGCGCTTCAGATGTGTAGACCAGGAGTTGCTTTTTCAGATATTGGAAAAATGGTCGATGATTTTTTTCTAGAAAAGGGTGTTTTTGAATTTAGAAAGCATAATCTTGGGCATGGAGTTGGGAAAGTAGTTCATGAAGATCCTCGAGTAACAAGTCCGGACAATATTTTGCAAGCTGGAATGTGTATTACAATTGAGCCGGGATTATACCAGGCTGGATTTTATGGTTACAGACATGAGGATACAATACTCATTACAAAAGAGGGGTTTGAGAATTTCTATGAAAGTTGGGATCGGACAAGATAGTCACAGGTTTTTAAAAGAAAAAGAAAATAAAATTTGCCGAATCGGCGGTGTTGAATTTCAGGATGTTCCTGGGTTTGATGCAGACTCGGATGGAGACGTAGTCTACCATGCTATTTGTAACGCAATTACTTCTATTACGCATGTTCATATTATGGGTGACCTTGCAAAAAAAATGTACAAACAAGGCATAACTGACAGTAAAGAGTATCTCTTAGAAGCAAAAAAAAGTCTTGGAGAGTATAAAATAGCGCACATTTCAATTGTGATTGAGGGCAAACGTCCTCAGCTGCAATCTGCATTGCACCAAATGAGAGTTAATATTGCAAATATTCTAGATCTCAATATTTCAGAAATTGGAATTACATGTACATCCGGAAATAACCTTGATGATTTAGGGTCCGGACTCGGAATGCAATCCCATTGTATTTTAACAATTATTTAGTAGATGTCTAAAAGGAGTCTTTTTTCGTGGCGGAGATTTTTGAAAAAAGCTTTTGCTTCATCATGTGACATTTGCCCTTCGCTTTCAGCTATAACAATAAGAGTTTTTTGCACGTCTTTTCCCATAGCTTTTGCATCACCGCATATATAGATGTGTGCCCCATCTTCTTTAATCCATTTCCAGAGATCTTTTTTCTCCTTAAGCATCAGGTCTTGAACGTAAGTTTTTTCGGAAGAGTCTCTAGAGAAAGCGGTATCAAGTCTTAATAGGCCTGATTGAACATATTCTGTTAGCTCTTCACGATAGTGAAAGTCGAATTCCTTTTGACGGTCGCCTGTGAATAGCCAGTTTTTACCTGTAGCGCTTGTAGCTTCGCGCTCTTGAAGAAAGCCTCTAAGTGAAGCAAGGCCTGTTCCGGGTCCGATCATAATAATCGGTGTAGACAGATCTTCAGGAAGGGTAAAGGCTTGATTGTGCTGTAAAAATAGACGGATTCCATTACCCGGACTAATTGTTTTGAGATAGCTTGCCATGATGCTTTCTTTAGATCTTCCAGCGTCGTTATAAAAAAATGAGGCAACCATAAAGTGTGCGAAATCGCCGATTTTTTTCATTGAGGAGGCGATTGAATAATAACGCGGCAGCATGGGCATTGTAATATCAACTAATTCTTGTAAAGGGATGGAAGGGTGCCAGAAGGATGTTAAAAATGTGGCCAAATTGTTGTTCTCACAGAAGGTTCGTAATTGTCCTTTATCATCTAGAAGTTCTTGGGTAAGTTTTGTTGGATGATGTTTCTGAGTAAGAGCAATATGGAGAGAGGTGATGTGGGAGATATTTGCATGTTTGCGGATAAACTCTTCAAATGTTAGAGAAATGCCGGTTTTTGTAAAAACCATAAAATTTTTACAAGGTATTCCAAGTGGTCTAAAAACCTCGTCGACATACGGTGAGAGGTTTTCTGGTAATAAACCAAAGCTAGAGCCAACTTCATATGTGATATCGGAGTTGCGTAAATCACATACAATATGCAAAATTTCTTTAGAGGACCCAATTTTTGTCAAAAGCCTGCACTCAACTAATGGTGCTGAATAAGGTGTATGACGATCATAATGGGTCTTAACTTTATTAGATTCATAGGGTAGGTTCATAGGCATATGAAAAATTTTTTGGTTATAATTCTTTTTTCAAGTTTTTTATTTACATCATGTACTTCGGGTGCTCCCGAACGTAACTATATTATGGGTGACTCAGTTGAGCACAAAGACCCTCGGATAACTATTGTACCACAATAGCGAATATTATAATGCAGGAGAGCTTATACTGTTTGATATAAGGGATTTGCAGTTACGTGAACGCCAGGTTTCTTGCAATTTTTCTAGTTTCTTATTGGAAAGGCCGCCGAGAAATTCGATGGATTTAAGAAGTCTGGCCCTTGATTTGTGTTCTCCAAGGATCTCAAACGAGTCGAAAAGGGGAGGCCCGTGATGTTTTCCCATAAATGTGGCATACATGATGGGGATCATTACATTTTTAAAGTGAACACCAAATACTTCGGATACATCCTTAGATGCAACTTCAATATTAGCCTTATTCCACTGCTCAAGTTCATCAAGTTTCCAAAGAAGAGCTTGTAAAATTTGTGCCGCTTCCTCAGCTTTTATCCCTTTCGGAGTGAAAAGAGCTTCTGTGTATTTCAGGTGATTGATAAAGAAAAAGTCGCAAAGATCGATAAAATCGCCAAAAGTTTTAATGCGTGTATGAACTAAAGGCATCAACTTTGCCATGAACTCATCATTAAATCCCCAATCGCGAATTCTTCCCCAAAGATCTTCCACTTTAACTGAATTGATCAAATATTGTTGATTCATCCACTCAAGTTTTTTTATGTCAAAAACAGCGCCGGAAACACCAACCCTGCTAATATCGAATGTTTTAATTACTTCATCAAGATTGTAAATTTCTTTATCGCCCGGCATGCTATAGCCCATCAATGTTAGAAAATTTCGTAATGCTTCGGGAAGATAACCGCTGTCTCGATAATAATAGGCTGAAGTAGGATTTTTTCTTTTTGATAGTTTCTTGCCATCAACTCCTAAAAGTAGGGGCATATGCGCAAATATAGGAGGAGTCCAGCCAAAAGCTTCGTATAGAAGAATATGCTTGGGTGTTGAACTTATCCACTCATCGCCTCTAATTACATGAGAAATCCTCATCTCGTGATCGTCAACAACGTTTGCTAAATGATAAGTCGGAAATAGATCGGATTTAAGCAATACTTGATCATCAACATCGCTACATGGAGTTGAAATCCTACCCTTAATTGCATCTTGAAAAACAACTTCGCCTGTCATGGGAACTTTTAATCGAATTACAAAAGGTCTGCCACTCTTCTCAAATTCAGCAATCTCTTCAGGACTTAAATTTCTGTGCCTTCTGTCATACCCGCCTCTGCCGCCCGTCTTTTGACTAACAAGACGCATCTCATTAAGTTCCTCAGCAGTAGTAAAGCACTTATAAGCCTTTCCGGCGCGCAATAGTTCAAAACAAGCCTTTTGATACAATTCCGTCCGCTCTGACTGCCTATAAGACTCATAAGGTCCGCCCACATCAGGGCCCTCATCCCATGAAATCCCAAGCCACTTCAAAGATTCAAAAATACTCGTCTCATACTCCCGACGACTCCGCGTCTGATCTGTGTCCTCAATCCTCAAAATAAATTTGCCACCATGATGCCTTGCAAAAATTAGATTAAAGAGCGCCATATACAGCGTTCCAATATGCGGATGTCCCGTTGGGGAGGGTGCAATTCTAGTACGAACTTCCATAGCCTAAAAGAATACCTGATAGTACAATTAGTTTTCAATACTTAGCTACGATTCTTTTGGTTCTAATAATCCAATAAAGGTTACTTTTGTTGGGTTTTCATATGAAAACCTGACTCCGATACCATCGGAACGTATAATCTCTAATATATGTTGTCCGTATCTCTTGCGTTCACGGCTCATAGAATTTTTAATAAAAGAGCCTTTTGCGGGATCATCTAGAATGCTTTCTAATAAGTGTAAACCTTTTAAATTGAAGGCAGAAAAGTCGCCTTTTGTAGGTCCATATAGATGAGACGTCCTTCTTTGGGAATGCTTCTGAAAAGCACGTCCGACTTTGGTCAGATAAGGACCTTTCCGAGCTGTTTCTAATAGGGTTGATGCTTCATTAAGTAAGGTGCTACGATCAGGGATTTCTAAGATTGAACAAGGGATAGAGGTTACCTCCGGAGCAAGCATTAGTGGTGGAGGGAGGCAGGTTAATGGTATAGATCCATCTGCATGAGCTAGGGTTCTATGAGTAACTATCTTTAAAAAGGAATCAGAAGGGGGTTTTCTCATTGCTGTAAGTGCTTCCATAACTCCTAAACAAACGGCATCAGTTGATGACAGCGTTAATGAAACTTTAGAGGCAAGATCTACCCTTGTTAACTGTGCTTGTGGAGTTGGTTTTACTGAGGCTCTGGGAGGCCAAGAAGCTGATACGCAAGTTGCAGCTATAGCAGAGGGTGCATCAAAAACAGATGGGTTTTCTTTATCCGATGATGAGGCTCTTTTAAAGGGTCTATCACTAATTAAATGTGTATCCAAGCTCGGAATTGAGGATCTTCTTGCAGCTTCCATAATTACTCCATAATTAATTTAGTTACGTTAATTATAAGTAATAAAAGTAATAACAGGCAAGAGTTATTAAAATTTTAATCAAATTATAATAATAAGTATTTTAATTCGGAACTATACGAAAAATGATTGAAGAATCCGCTTGATAAAAAACCCCATTGATAGTGCATAATCTCATGCATGAATTTTTCTACCACCCGCGAACACGGTTCGCTAGAGTACGCAGAGCCCATAGAGAAAGAAAATAAGATTACAGGAAATATCATTGGAGCAGCCATAGATGTACATCGAATTCTTAGACCCGGACTTTTGGAATCTGCATATGAAGCTTGTTTAATAGAGTTCTTTAATTTTGATTTGATAGATACACCTATCAAAGCAAATTTAAAGGACTATATATGAGTTACGTCTTCGAAAACTAAAAGTAGAAAGCCAAAAAGCAATATCGGTATTTTATAAAGATTTAATGCTTGATTGTGGTTATCGAGCTGATTTGGTCGTTGAAGATGAGGTAATTGTTGAAATCAAATCTGTAGCAGGAATTGCCCCAATTCACGAAGCACAGATACTGTCCTATTTAAAGCTATCTGATTGCAAATATGGTCTATTTTCAATTTCGATGTGAAGTTACTTCGTGATGCAATACGTCGATTTAAGGTTTAATTTCTTCCTCTGTGGGCGCTGTGCTCTCTAGCAAACTTTAGTTTGCGTGTGGTAAAAAATACTTAAATTCCGATTCTTCATGTTTTTTCGGTATATATAAAGGATTAGTCTTCTAGGAGAGCATTTAATACGATAGAGCTTATTGCAGAGACCATTAGAGGTGTAGTCGTAGGTAAGCTTCCTGACGCATTTAAGTTTTTTAATGTAAAACGAAGTGTTATTTCGAGTTCAGAATAATGTTCTTCATAAACTAGTGCAATTTTTTGACAAATTTCAATAGTTTTCTGACTTAGTTTATCTAGCAGTAATGAAGTTGTAGATTCATCAGAAAGAGTTAATTCAGTGGTTTTTATTTGTGCTATTGATTGAGGTGCTCCGCTAGCAAGTAAGCTTTTTTCAATTAGTGGAGCTCTAAAAGCTGAAGTGGATATAGATTGAATGAGTGGAAGAGAAATTTGGGAAAATTCATGATGAGCTATATATAAAGCTCTTGCACTGTTATCAGAATCAACGGTGTAGCCTGCTGCCACTAAATCTGATCGAGCGCTTGCTGTAGCTTCATTTACCTTATTAAGGTCTATAATAAACATTCCAAATGAAAGGAAATGAGGAGAGAGTGGGCGAGTGATTGAAGACATAGAGAATTCCCTAATAAATAGTTAATGTTGTTGATTCTTATAATTTAAGGATCAAAATTCTTAAACTATTATATCAAGTTGAAGATATATTTGGAAATGGGAATTTCAAAAAAAAGTTTATTAGTTATTCTTTGAGAGGAGGATTAGCTCTTTCATGATGTTGAGGGCTTCGTCGAGCTGGAGGTCGTTTTGGCCAATTAGGTTAAAATCAAGCTCATAGCGATCGGTTTGGCGTATTTCAGCAAGAAAATTTTGATAATTGGTGTTTTTTTGAATGCGTGATTGTGAGTGAGTGGCTAGTTCGGGGATAACAGATTGAAGGCTGTCTGATGCTTTTTGAAGGGTTTTGCCAAGCATTTTTTTAAGGCGAACTCGATAGAGGGGGTGGACATCTGATAAGTCGTCTTCAAAGAGGGGGATGATTCTATCATTTTCAAGTGGGTATTTAGAGTATTTTTCACCTACATCCATAAATGCCAGAATGCCGGGGGCTTCTATATTTGATTTAACTCCTGTTAGTTGGGGTGTTCCGCCGCCGACTGTGTAGTAGGCTCCTCTTGTTACTTTGTATTCGCCTTGAGGATTGATTTTATCCGGATTGCTGCTTTCTAAGGTAAATGTTTGATAGGATCCTTTTCCATAAGTGGTTTCATCGCCTACAATAAGTGCTCTGCCATAGTCTGCAAGAGCCATAGCAACAATTTCTGAAGCCGAAGCGCTTGTCCTGTTCGTAAGGACGATTAATGGGCCGTCCCAGGTCACTTCTTCGTTAAGATTGCGAAGACGCTGGATTGCGCCGGTATGATCTTTAATCGATGCTACAACCCCTTTTTGAATAAAGAGCCCCGTCACATCGACTGCTTGGGGGAGGAGTCCTCCGGCGTTGTGGCGAAGGTCTAGAATTACCCCTTTAAGATTGTGATTAGCTTTCATGTCATCAAGTGATTTTTTAAGATCGATATACGAGGAGTGCTTGGGGTCTTGATAAAATGAGTGCAGAGCAACATAGCCGATCACGCCATTTCCAAAAGGTTCGATGTGAGAGGAAAATCTACTCTCAGTTAGTACTATCTCTTCTCGTACGATGATAATATCAAATTTTTCTTCCTTAGACGGATTTGTTTCTCGAACAATGGTTAGAATTACACTTGATCCTTGAGGGCCTCGGATGAGTTCCACAGCTTCTGTAATATCCATTCCAGCTATAGGATCGTGGTTTACTGCAATGATTTTATCGCCTATTTTAAGTTCTGTGGAGTGGCTTGCAGGACCTCCTTCTACTATTTGAACAACAGTAAAGCCATTGAGGTCATCTCTCAATTGGGCGCCAATGCCAAACAGTCTTTGCTGAACCTGTATTAAAAATTGTTTAGCTTCGCCGGGGGTAAAATAGACTGTATGAGAGTCAAGAGATGAGGCTAGGGCCTTTAAGAAGCAGGCTAACATCTCTCTTTTTTGGTCAAGAGCAGAAGTTCCGATAAACTCCTTTTCGCGGAGAGATCTCCTTTTTGTAATTCTTTGGAAAAAAATATCAATTTGTTCTTGTGTAGCAAGTTTGTCGGCTGAATCTTTTTGTAAAGCTCTTATTTTAAGTAACCTAACAAGAAGGTCTTCGGGGTCTTTTGTCCAATCTGCTTCATGAAGGTCTTTAGACTTAACATTTGTGGGCAAAGGCAGTGTGATGAGTTGAGACTCGAGAGCTGTGCGTCTTTCGATCGAGGTTAAAAAAATTTCATAAATTGCTTGGAATGTTGTAAACTGTTGTTTTTTATACTCATCAACAATTCTGTTGGATAGTTCTGGAGTGGGGTTGATGTATGTAAACACTTCCTCGTGAGTTAGATAGCATTTTATAGGATCAAGTTCATCTAAGAAGTTAATAAGTGTTCTGCAGGCAATTTCTTGATTAAATTCTTTATGACGAGCGTGTGCCCTGAAAATCTCTTCAGATTTAGCATGAGCGTCGTGAGGGGATATGTTAGGGGGCGCAATCGCTCCAGACAAGGATGTGCATATAATAAGCGTAAAAATAGATAGACTTTTTTTGAATCGATTCATTTGACCTATAATAAAGTAAAAATGTTCTTCTGTCTGTTTAAAATTTTTATTTAACATAATTCAAGTTTATAATGAATAGAATTCAAAAAATCAACGCCAGAGGGCATTTTCGTTGCTATCAATTCATTTTTATGTCACAATAACTTATCTTAAAGGGCGTAAATATCGCAACAAACCAATAAATCGGGGTTGTTTTGACAGGTATAATTATATAAATAATTATAGCGGTTAACCCGGATAAAAATGGATGAGGAGGAATATAATGAGTATCACTGATGATTTGTCTTTAGGGACTGTAATGCAAGCTGAGCAACTTAAGAAGAAAAAAGTTGTGTCTATAACTGAAGCTGCTAGGCTCAATAATGTGACCCGTCAAGCAATTTATGTAGCAATTAAGCAAAAAAAGCTAAAGGCTCATAAAGATTCTACACGTTGGACAATTGATCTTGAAGATTTAGAAGATTACCGACGTCAGAAGTATTCACGAGCAAAATCACTTTATAATGGCGAACTTTTATTTGATAATGACAAAGGGTTTCATTCAATCAATCAAGTAGCTAAAATTTTAGGTGTTCCAGCGCAAAAGATTTATTATGCAACGCGAATTGGAATGTTAAAGGCTACTCGAAGAGGTGCTGCTTGGGTTGTTCATTCAGATGAGCTACGTGAGTATCAAGAGAAATACATTAGTAAAAAATTAGTTGAAGAGACTGCTTCATCTGAAGCGCTTTAGGCATAGGTTTTTTACTTTTTGTTAAAGATTTGGGTAGGACATGCTTTCAAGGGCGCTTGCGTTGTCTTTGAAGGCAAGGAAGGCATGTTCGCATCTAAATTTATTGAGTTAAGGAGTCTCAAGGGATTCAGGTTTGATTTCTGGTAAAATTTGGAAATCAATAATTTGAAGCTGTATTGAGGCTTTATTTAAGTAGACGTTTACCTGCGGTGAAAAGGCGATCCTAAGATTTAGGTCTTTTTGCATTAAGGATAGCTTACGGTGAGCCATATTAAAGCCTATTCCCTCGAGAAATCGATCATTTCCTTCAAGAGAGAGCTTTAGGTTTTTTCTTCCAATAATTTTAGGGGGAAGGACCTGCTTTGCTGTAGCATAAAGAATTACCTTTGGATTTTCCATTCCGTAAGGTTCTAAAAGACTTAATGATTCTAGAAATTCAAAAGTGAGATCCTTAAAAGAGACTTCTGCGTCGAGACGTAATTTTGGACAAATATCTCGCTCTTTTAATTTTGTATTTACTGCATGTATAAAGCGTTCCTGAAAAGCAGGGATGTTCTTTGGGTCGATAGTAAAACCTGCTGCATAATCATGACCTCCATAACTTAAAAGGAGGTCTGCATTTTCCTTTAAGGTGGACAAGACCGGAAATTCTGTAATTGTTCGAATAGATCCCTTGCCAACGTTATTATCAGCTGCAACAATGACTGTAGGTCGGTTATATAGTTTACTTAGTCTTGCAGAAAGGATTGCGATAATTCCTGGATGCCAAGTTTTTGATGAGAGGAAAATTGCCTTATTAGAAAGAATTTCAGGGTGTTTAGATAGATAATTTTCAAGGTCCTCAGAGTCTCTCCTTTCAATTTTTTGCCGCTCCTGATTCATAACATCAAGTTCTTTTGCAAGAGATTCAGCTTCTTGTACATCTCTTAGTAGTAAAAGTTCAACTCCTTTGAGCGGATCTCCAATTCTTCCTAAGCTATTAAGTCTTGGTGCAATTCTTGATGCAACATCAATTGTAGTGATTTCTTCCGGATTTACTTCAGATACATGGATAAGTTTTAAAAGGCCAATTCGCTGAGTCTTCTTAAGATGCTGAAGTCCGTATTTTACAAGAATTCTATTTTCACCAGTCAATGCTCCCATATCAGCTATTGTGCCTAAGGCAACAAGATCTAGGTACCTTTTTAAATCAATTAAATCAGCTTGAACATCTCCAATGATTACAAGGTGATTTATTAATGCATGTGCGAGTTTAAAAGCAACTCCAACGCCTGTTAAATCACGATTTGGATAAGTGCTATTAAAGAGTTTAGGATTTAAGGTGGCTATGCAATTTGCAATTTTCTCTGTCGGCTCATGATGATCTGTAATAATTAAATCGATATTTTTTTCCGCAAGCTGCTTTGTTTGTGGGCCTTCAGTAACGCCGCAATCTACAGTTATCAGTAAAGTACAACCTTTATTCTCAGCGTAATTACAAGCATCAGATAGAATTTCATCGCGGCTTAAACTTCCATGGGGAATATAATAATAGGCTTTAACACCAAGAGTTCTTAAAAAATCAACAAGAAGGGCAGTTCCTGTCATCCCATCAACGTCATTATCTCCAACGACAATGATCTTCTCTTTGGCTTTTAAAGCAGTATAAATTCTAGCTACTGCTTTTTCTATGTCAAATAGAAGATTAGGCGGGTGAAGATAGAGAAGTTTTGCATATAAAAATTGGTGAACATCTTGTTTTTTTCTATAGCCTCTTGATATAAGTACCTGAGCCATAACATGATTAATGTTAAATTCGGAAACAAAGCTTTTGATAAGATTTGTTTCTTCTTTAGGAAACACCCAAAGAAGGCAAGGGGAGGGTTGTTCTTGTTTTAAGGTCATAAAAAAATACAAACAAAACCGTAAAGGTCTTTTTCAATTATGTAATGTTAATATTTAAAACTCAAAGGAAAGATTTGATATTTGAATCTTTTTTTTACAAAATTCTAAAGGAAATCTATTAATTCCGATAAGTAACCTAGATTACTTATCGGAGCTAAATATTCTTTAGTGAGAGGCTCCATTTGGAGTTAGATTACCATTCTTTGGGGAATCTGACTTTGCCTCTTTTTGCTGGAAGAAAAGAAGAAGTGTTGTTGCAATAAAGAAGGTGGATAGTGTTCCTACAATTACGCCAATTGCCATGATAAGGGAGAAGCTAAACAATGTTTTTCCACCAAGCAGAACTAGACAAATCAAAACAAGGAGTGTTGTTCCTGATGTAAGTAAAGTTCGACTTAATGTTGTATTAAGAGAGTGGTTAACAATCTCCTTAAATGAAAGATGCTTAATATGTTTAAGTTCTTCTCGAATTCTGTCGTATACTATAATTGTATCATTTAGCGAGTAGCCGATAATAGTCATAAGTGCAGCCACAGTATTAAGGTCGATTTGAATATTTACTCCGGTTAAATGGAGGAGGGCTAAAAGAGAGAGTGTGATTAAAATATCAAACACAAGTCCAAGTGTTGCGCTCAGAGCATAAGCAAATTCGAATCTGAGTGTGATATAAAGAAGAATGCAAAGACAGGCTAAACTAAGGCCAATAATAGCATTATTTCTCATTGTGTCAGACATCTGACCGCTAATGCTTCTCCAGTTTTGGTCTAATTTCTCAAGAGAATTATGAGTAAATTCGATGCCACCATTTTCTAATGTTTTTACTAACCATACAAGTCGAGGGTTAGTTTCATAAGAGTATGACGGGAATTCAACATCATTTTCAGGAGACATTCCATAGAATGGTTTTCCAGGAAGAGTCATTGTTTTTGCAAGTGAAATTTGAAGTAAATTCGACGCTCCAAATTCTCTAATTTGGAAGTCTTGTACAGAAACATTTGATTGTTTTAGAAGAGTGTTTTTTACAAGTTCACTTGTAGATTGGTCACCTTTTAACTCGATATTTACTGCAAATCCGCCGGTAAAATCCATCCCCATGATTGTATTCTTCTCTTTTACAAGAGTTAAACCACCAACTGCAATTAAAACTATGCTTAGTGCTAAAATAGTTTTTCCGTATTTTAGGAAATTCCAGTTTTTAGCCTTAATCATATTTGCCATTTTTAATTCTTTATTCTTTGGATTCTTTACCCATTGATTAAAGAAGTAGCGCGTCATAAAAGTGCTGTAAACATTGAAGATACAATACCAATAATCAATGTGACTGCAAAACCTTTAATCGGTCCGGAATCAAAGTTAAGTAGGATAAGGGCTGCAATAACAGTTGTCACGTTTGAATCAATAATTGCTGTAAAGGCTCTTTTGTATCCGGCTTGAATAGCAGAAGAGATCTTTCTTGTCTTTTCAAATTCTTCTCGTATTCTTTCAAAGACTAATACGTTTGCGTCAACAGCCATACCAACAGT
>CAMBTZ010000020.1 GCA_945870925.1 Chlamydia trachomatis
TTCTTACCTTCTCTTCTTTAGTGGTATTTATCTCTTTTAAATAAAGCTCTATATCACTTGTCGGAAGTAGAATTCTGCTTGCAAGATATTTTGAGAGCTTTCTTAGAATTTTATAAACAGCATAGCCAATAAGGCCATAAATAATAAGAAATACCAATAATGCAATAGCAGAGCTCATATTACCTCAACATAATTTTGGTTAATTTTATAAAGCAAGCAAGTTTAATGCAATCAAATTTCTAAACTGAAGTGCACTAAAGCTAAGAAATGAGAAGAGATCTTAATAATACGATTGTCCAAATTTTGGTTGAACATAATTTGGATCATTTCTTCTCTCTTCTCCAAGTTGAACTGTCCCATCTGCAATTCTACGAATTCCGTCTCCCATTAAAAAACCACCAGCTCCATAAAATGGAGGTATCACAGTGCCAACAATCATACAAAGTGCCCCTGCTAATAGTTCTACAGCACCAATATAAATATTGGCAGGAAGTTCAGGCTCCTCTTTTGCATACACTAAGGGTTGAAAATGGGAATTGTAATTAATGGTTGTCTTTTTAAATGGGGCCTTGTTTTGGTTCTTAAATAAGCCGAACCAGTTCCATTCCCATGGCCAACTTATTCCAGCTGCTATAAGAGCGCTACATTCTATTTTTTTCATCACAATAACCTTGCTGTGGAGAGCAAAAAATAAGGCAAATACAACTTACGGTTATTGAAGCCATCCTCCGAGAATAGCTAGAAAAAAAAATACGACGCACATAACCATCCATTGTTTTCTCCTATTATTTGAGTTCCATGCTTTTTTTAACCAATCGACATTTTTAAGTAAAACCCAACCCATCAAAGGTGTTGCGAGCAAAGTAAACATAAGTTTTATAGCTATTCTTTTTAATTCAGCTTCCATTTTTTTCCCCGAAAAAAAATTATGTAGACTAAATGATTTTATGTATAGATTTAGTTTTGAAGCGACTTAATCTTGAGGGTCAGGCATAAAAATTTGCAAGAAGAGGGGTGAAACTTACGATATAATTTAGGAGCAGATGAGGTAGGAGGCGACTATGGCGGCTGTTTCGGCTCTGAGGATGTTCGGTGAGAGGGTTGTCGGAATGGCTTTGCATGTGGTTTGGAAGTAGTCGATCTCTTTTTGTGTGAAACCGGATTCAGGGCCAACGATAATGCCCTTTGAAAGTTCATCTGTGTGATGAAATGTAGTTCCTTTAGGATCGGCTAGATAAAGTTTGAACGAGTGCTCCTTAAAATCGGTTATATGATGGTGCGCATAGATTGAGGGGAGGTGTAGCCTTTTACATTGTTTAATTGCAGAAATCGTGATTTTTTTCATGCGAAGGAGAAGGGCATCTGAGATAACATCAATTTTACTCCGCTCGGAAGGGAAGAACCAGAATTCAGTAATTCCGATCTCGGTCCCTTTTTCTAGGATAAATTCAAGGTGGGTTTTTTCTGGAAGTGCTTGAATTAGAACTGATTTCCTGTCTGATTTTGGTTCTGAATGGACGGATTGAATTGTAATTAAGTCGGCATATATAGCAGTTGCTAGTTGTCCTTTCCCATTAACTAGCTCGATTCTTTCTCCATTTCGCACGCGAAGCACTTTTCTTAAATGATGAAGTTCTTCAACATCTAGTTCTGCTAGCGAGCCTGGAGTGAGTCTTGAATGGGTATAAAATCTATACATATTAGGATTTTAAATTAGGTGTTTCTTTAATGAGGACTTCCTTTCCTTTTAACTGAATATTCAGATTTAACTCTGCATCATCAGCTGTAAATAAGGTGAATCTATTCATGTAATTACGAAAGCGATTTCGTAAGTGCTCATCTCTAAGTGTAGGATGCATATCTTTAAGCTCATCATCATTAACCTCTGTAATCATGGTGCTCACATAACGATCTTCTAGCGCTGTTGGATTTACGAATTGAATTGACCAGTCTATATTTTCCTCATCGCTACCGGCAGTCATATTTACCGATATGAAGACCATGTCTTTAACAATTTTGACAAAGAGTTCGCTTACCCCTTTTGTGTAGAGCTGTTTATTTAGTAACCTCAGCCCTTTAAGTGGAGAAATCAAATCATTGCCTGTTATGCTAATGCTTGAAGGAGATGTGGTTCCTTTATAATCAGGGGGAAAGAAAAGCGAGACAGGTAGAGAGAAGGTCACGGGGATAGTATCGGATCTAATAAAATCAATTCTGAGAAATTTTGCGTCAGGATCATCTATTTTTAGTGGCATATCAGAAATTGAAGGGAGATTAATAGTTTTCCATTCTTCTGGGATGAAAAAACTTACGACATTTTTTTGCCGCGCAGAGTTAATTCGATCTAGATCGGCTTTAGAGATGTCATTCAAATTAAAAGTGAGCTTTAAACCTCTGGTTTTTAATTTTTTGATGATTTCATCAGGTCCGCTTATGTTCATATTTAAGTGATATGGCCATACATCAAGAAATTGGAAACCTTTTGGAGCTTCTCCAATAGGACGTGAGACATAAACTGGAATTTTTTCATGAGCAAAGGGTACTAGGTTGATAACAAGTGTTTTTGCGTAAATTTTATTGATGTGACTTGCAATGCTTAGTTCGGGATTTAAAGAGATTAAGTGTTTTTTTTGTATATTAATAATGTTTTCAGTTGAAAAGTCGCTGCCATCAATCACTACTTCTAAATCACTTGGCGAGATCTCTTCGAGATGAGATTTTTTACCGGCAATTGTTAATGAAAAACGCTTATTTAAAAGGCCGGAAGGTTGGAGGCCATTGACTGTTTTTCCTGAAGGTAGATTGATGATCCTTACACCGATTGTGTTAATGGTTTTTGTTAGCGTAAGCGACTGATCTACTACGAACCAAACTATAATAGCTAGGAGTAGTGAGACTAGTTTTTTTAGCCAGTTATCTATTAATAATCTTTTTATTAAAGAGATCATCGCTTTAACCACTCCCAGATATTTTCTTTCTTAATGCTGGCAGGCTCTTCTTCTTGATAAAAAAGACTTCTAAGAACCCCTTTGAATCTATCAATTTTTATTCCACGAGTAATAATGCCGTCTCTAGCTAAAGAGACTTTCCCTTGTTCTTCGGATACAATAATCACAAGAGAATCTGTTACAAGGCTTAAGCCGATGCCTGCTCTGTGTCTTGTCCCAAGTGATTTTTGAATATGAGGACTGTCAGCTAGTGGTAAAATGACTGAAGCTGCGACAACTTTTTTGTCTTTTATAATCACTGCGCCATCATGAAGAGGGGCTGATTTAGAGAAGATGGTCTCGATAAGCTCTGAAGTAAAGTCAGCGTTTAGGATAACCGCTTTTTTAGCATACTCTTCGAGGGAATCGTCTTTTTCAAGGACAATAAGAGCTCCAATTTGCTTTTCAGCCATCCGATAGGTTGAAGTTGCTAACTGATCGAGAAATTTATCAAATTCTGTAATCTCTTTGGATCTTGTTGTTTTAAGACTGAGTTTTGAAAGGGCTGCTCTAAGTTCGGGTTGAAAGATCACAATAATGGCTATAGCTGCAACATTTGCAAGGAGTAAGATTAATTTATTAAGAACAGGAAGGGGTAAGTAAATTGAAAGTGCAAAGAGCAAAAGAAAGGCAATTACGCCAAACATTAGGTCCATTGATCGAGTATTCCAGAAAAAAGAGAGCAAATAGTTGATAATGACCGTCATGATCAAAATTTCAAAGAAGGGGATGAGCATTTGAAATAAGTTCATTAAAGTCTTCCGGTATGTCTCTGTTTTCTTCGTTTTGAGATAAAAACTCAAGTAAAAAGCATTAAATTTAATCTTAAGTTGGCCTTTAAACTAAAGTTAGTCCTGGGGACACTTTATCACGAGTATGAAGAATTGTATAATTTAAATAATTCCCAGCTTTTAAGCCATCAGTTCTTGTAATTCTTCCATAATCTCCCATGCAAATACCGATGATATTCAAGCCTGATTTATTCATTTTTTGTACAAAACGGAGCATTTTATAAGAATCGGAAAATGAGTTTGCGGTTGTGCAAATTTTATATGCATAAGAGGGTTGAGTCAGCATTTTATTTAATATAACATCAAGGTGCTTTGGAGTGGCGATAAAATTGTGATAGGATAAAATGATTTTTGTTTCTGACTGGGCATCAAGAAGTTCGTTTAAAAAAATAGGGTCTGTATCGGATTCAAAATCAAAATAATCGGGTTTAAAAGCTAGGAGACTTTTAGCCAGTTGTAAACGTTTTTCTTCACTTCCTAAAAAACCACCACCGTTTCGTCTACTTCTTAGCGTAAAAATAACTTTTCCTGTTATGGTTCTTCTAAGATGTTCTATAGAGGGTAGATCAATCTCTTGAAAAAGATCAATACGAAGCTCCACGCCATCTCTAATGGAGTTTGCCTGAGCTATCCTGCTAGAGGCAATTTGATATGTGGGACCTGTAATGATTGCTATTTGCATAAACGACCCCGCGCCAAGAGAGAAGTAGTGTACTCTTTTTGGGGAATAAAGTAACGTGATTTTTAGAGGCAATTGAGAATGTATTCAAAGATTTTAGCTAGCTTAAAATCCCGGTCCGGAAAAATAGTTATCATTTCTGACACAAATGTAGCAAATCTCTATTCAGATGCTTTTTGTAAGAGCCTTCAAAACATTAAACCTGATACAGTTTTATTAAATATTCCTCCTGGTGAAGTGTCTAAAAGTCGCGAAATTAAAGAAATTTTAGAAGATAAATTAATAGAAATGGGTGTCGGTAAAAACGATCTCTTAATTGCATTTGGCGGAGGTGTTGTATCTGACGTAGTTGGCTATTTAGCAGCAACTTATCTTAGGGGAATTTCTTATATAGTAATACCTACAACTTTGATGGGGATGGTTGATGCTGCTATAGGCGGAAAAAATGGGATCAATCATAAAAAAGGCAAAAATCTAATGGGCAGTCTGCTTTCGCCGGATGATGTTTATATTGAACCTGGGTTTTTAGCAACTTTACCAGATATTGTTTATAGAGAAGGTTTTATAGAGGTTATTAAATATGGTCTTATCTTTGATGAAGAGATGTTTTGTGGGTTAGAAAATAAAGTATTAAGTGAGAGAGAATATATTGATAAAAGCATTCAAATTAAGAGAATTATTGTAAGAAAGGATCCAAATGATTCGGGATTAAGGAGGATATTAAATTATGGTCATTTGGTAGCTCATGCAATAGAGAAATGCACAGCCTATTCAGTATCACATGGTAGAGCTCTTTGGTTTGGTATTTTGATAGAAAATTATATTAGCTACTTAAAGGGGTATCTTTCGATTGAAAGTGTCGAAAGAATTGCAACACTTCTTTTGAGTGAGGAGGTTAGATTTTTTCCAATATCCGGAATTTTTCCCGAAGTTCTTTATGAGGCAATGAAGAATGATAAAAAGGCTAGTAATAGCGTTCCTCGGGTCGTTCTTCTAAAGCGAATAGGAAAAGTTGTCTCGTTTGGTGGCGAGTATTGCACTTTGCTTAACTATGCAGACTTTGCTAAAGCCTTTTCATGGGCTAGTAATTTAATTGAAAAACCTTTGCCGATTCGGTCTTTAACAGTTTGATACTCATTTGCAAGGGCGCTATCAAGTGATGTGAGTCTAACAATTTGGTCTCCGCAACTCATCCACGGATCAAATCCCCAGAATTTAGTAATCAAAATTGTGTCAGCTTCTTCAGGGTTAACAAATAAGAAAAAGTCATTTGTGTTTAAAACCATGCGCATTCGATTTTTAATATAATGATCATTTGATAGGAGTAGTCGATTCCATATAATATCATCAGTTCCTTTATGAAATTCTTCATTTGAGATAAGACCTGTTTCTAAGCCTTTAATAATAGCATCGGCAAGCCATCGCGACGAAAGGTGGTTTTCAGGACTTCCAAAGCAGTCCTCTGTCATAAAAAGGGCAAATTTTATTACTTTTTTCATAAGATTACTATTAGATGCTATCCATCGATTGTTTTTAAAGTGACAATCTTTAAAAATTTCTATAGCCTCTTCTTTTGTTATAAACTTTTGATGATATGCACCTTGTATGCTGTAGTCAAGTCTATCTGCCGATGGGTTAGGTCGTGGTTGTTCAAGTGCCGGTGCATTTTCTTCAGAGGGAAGAGCCATTTTTGGATTAAACCCATGTTTTCTTAAAATGTTACTCAAGCCTGAACTTTCCAAATACTCCTCGTGAATGCTATTTTGATAGTCTACATCATTGTATTCCTTATTAAATACCCAATCACCCACGTGTGAAAAAGCTGTGTGTGAGACATCATGAAGAAGGCCTGCTATTTGCTCATTTAAGGGGCGATTGCTTGCTCTTAAAAGGTGAAATACTCCAAGCGAATGAGAATATCTCGTAAATTCTTCTTTGTGAGTGGTATAGTAAGACACTCCATATTGGCGGATATTATTAAGCCTTTGAAATGCAGCGCTATCTATAAGTTCTAAAATTACAGGCTCTTCCACATCTACAGAGCCATAAAATGTTTCTATCGGCCTTCCGAAAAGGCTTAATTTAATAAGAAAAAAGAAAATAAAGCATTTAGCTGTCATAAGTCGCAACACTTTACACGCAGCAATGCTTTTTGGCAACAGAATTTTTTTAATTGATGTAAAGTGTATATCGCTTTATAATTAACTTATCAATAATTAAAATTTGAGGTTAATTATGAATCCATTGAATGGAAGACCACCTATAGATCGTGACAATGAGCGAAGGAGAATAGCTAGAGAGAGTGATCCGCTTGGTACTGCAGTGACTAATGCTGTTGATTATGCAGTGATATCTTTAACTTTGAAAGCGTTAGGATATGTAGTGCCTAAAGTAATTTGTGGTGCAGTGGCTGTTGCTCCAGCGATTGGAAAAGGTGTAGTAGCTATTGGATCCGGTGCGGTGGATGGAGCTAAAGTTGTTTCTAATGCGGTTACTTCAAGTGCAGCTGCTGCCGGAAGTGGTGTGTTTTCTGCGGCTAGCTATGTTGGTGGTTGTCTTTCTGATGGCGCTTGGGCCTTAAGTAGTGGTGTTGTTACAGGTTCGATGGCGGCTTACAATGGTGTTTCAACTGTTTCCGGAGTTATTGCTGATAGAGCTCGTGCTGCATATGCAGGTTCATTTTCGGAAGTATCACCGGAGCATGGATTGACTCAAGAGGAGTTTAAAATACATTGCGTAGAGTTAATGACTACACTTCACATTGAAAGTAATCTCTTAATGCCTTTAATTCATCGATTCTATTTTGAAGTACGTACTCTGCGAGCGCAAGCTAATTTTATTGAACAAGAGCCACTCGTACGAGACGTAAATAATTATCTGCGTAATGTAATGATTGTTTATTTAAATTCTTCAATACCAGAATTTCAGACTCCTGGTTTAGTGATTGAGAATTATATTACTCAATATGATGCTAAATAAAGAATGCAGAGCAACAAAATAGTTTTTTGTTTATAGTTACTCTCTTTCTTTCAGGCTAGAGATGCGATATAAAGTTCAAAAAAGTGAAATTTCGGGGGATGTTTTTATCCCCCCTTCTAAGTCTCACACTCTCCGTGCGATTCTCTTCTCATTAATGGCTAAAGGTAAATCTGTTATTCGTAATTACTTGGTATCAGCCGATACATTTGCCATGATTGATGCCATCGAGAAATTCGGAGCTAAGGTTAAGCTTAATGAAGGGTGCATTGAGGTTGAAGGCGTTTCTGGTAAGCTGGGGAGGCCGTGTGATGTGATTCAGGCGGGTAATTCCGGTCAAGTGCTTAGGTTTATTGCCGGTATCGCTGCGCTTGTTGATAGTTATGTTGTTATAACAGGTGATGAATCAATACGAACAAGGAGGCCTGTTAAGCCCCTTCTTGATGCTCTTACATCCCAGAATGTATTTGCGGAATCAGCGGCGCTTAATGGTCATGCTCCAATTATTATCAAAGGCCCTATGAAGCCTGGTGTAATGGCAATTGACGGTTCTGACTCTCAACCCGTTTCAGCGCTTTTAATTGCTACGGCCTTTCTACAAGAGCCCTCAGAGATTTACGTAATGAATCCGGGAGAGAAAGGGTGGATAAACGTCACGCTTAGTTGGCTTTCTAATTTAGGTGTTAAAGTTGTTAATCACGACTACCGCCACTATAAAGTGTACGGAAAAGCCTCTTATGATGGATTTGATATAACTATCCCCGGCGATTTTAGTACAGCTGGCTACTCTATGGCCGCAGCAATTATAACAAAAAAAACAGTTAGGGTCTTCGGTTTAGCTATGGATGATCCACAGCCCGACAAACAGTTTATTGAAATTATAAAAAAAATGGGTGTTTTGATAACTGCTTCAAATGAAGATCAATCTATAGAAGTTGATGGTACAGGAGAGCTTATAGGTATTGAAGTGAATATCAATGATTGCATCGATACACTTCCTATTTTAGCTGTAATAGCCTGTTTTGCTACCACGTCCTCGCACATTACAGGGGCAAAAATTGCAAGATTCAAAGAATCTGATCGCATAGCTACAATTACTTTAGAACTTCGAAAAATGGGCGCTCGCATAGACGAGAAGGATGATGGCCTAGTCATTCACCCTTCTAAGCTTAAAGGGACCGAGCTTCTTTCACATAAAGATCACCGAATCGCCCTCTCTCTTCTAGTCGCAGCTTTAGGGGCTGAAGGTGAATCAATCATCGATGGGGTTGAATGCTTAGGTAAAACCTACCCCACCTTTCTCTACGACTTTCTCTGCCTAGGCGCTAAAATCGAATAAAACAGGGGCTGAAGTCCTGGTTTCTCTTGTTCTTCTAAATAAAATACTTTACATTAATTGTAATTATATGATATAATTGATTCATTATTAACATAATGTGAGGTTCAGTATGTCTCTTCCTTCAGTAAATAATAATAGTAGTTCTGCTGCTGCCGCTACAGAAGTATGTGCTCACAGAAAGATAGGTGATTCAATTGCTGACGTAAGTAAAGCAATTGGTCGGGTGGCCCTTGCGGTAATTGTATTTCTTCCGCTTTTAACTGTTTCTGGGTTTCTTGGTGGTTTAGTTATCGGTTCGGGTGCTTCTCCTTGTTTATTGAATTCTACGCTGACGGGATTCCAAAATGTTTATAAATGGGTAAAAGATCCAGCTAAATTCAATATGACGGAATCTATTCTTAAAATGTTGAATATTTAACGGTAATGCTGATGGGGGCGCTTGTATCTCCGCTGCTGTCAAAGGATTTAAGAGTGTAGGTTGTGGATATGCCGCTTGGGCGATTGTGGTCTTGATATTGAGTTGAAGTTGGAGGCAATTCGGCGATAAGTACGTTATTTCGATATAGATAAAAACCTGTGACATTTGGATTTGAATTTGCTTGCCAATTGAGGGTGTTAAACAACTCATTCATTAGAGCGAAGTTATTTAACTTTTGGTTGCCGGAAAGCCAAGATGGGGGTGTTAATGAGAATTGATAGAATGAATAAATTGGGTATTGTGTGTCAGTGTTTATCCATGTTGCAATAGTGGAATTATTCTCCGGGAAATAACAGCTAAAAATGGAAACATAGGAAGTTATAAAGGGAGGGATTAATGATATTATTGCCGGCAATGAGGTTGATCCTGAAGATGAGTAGACAGAATAATAAGCATTCGAATCTATGTTAGGCCAAGTTATAATTACTTGGTTGGATGAAGTGTCGTAGGATGGAAAGACGATGCTTGCGCTTCCAGGGCCTCCTGCTTGTGTTAGGGACATGCTCAGTTGAATTGGTTGTGACCAGCCTGTTCCGCTTGAGTAAGTTGAAAGATAGGGGTAGCCGTTAATGCTTTGCCCACTTCTGTCAGACCAAGTTGCTAGAACTTCTCCTGTGGCTGGATCCGCGCAGCAAAACACTTGATATGCTGTTGAATTATTAACGATTATCTCAGGCGTTGACCATCCATCATTTTGACTGTAGGATGAAAAATAAGGTTTAAATGGGTCTTCTCCCACCCAAGTTGCAAAAACTTTCTGACTTGTTGGGTCATAACAGCAGTTTATGTCATAGATTGCTAGGATGGTGTTGTCGATAGCGCTAGGGGTAGACCAGCCTTCAATTTCTGTATAAGTTGAAAAATAGGGTTTGTTATCAATGGTATTCATCCATGTTGCAACTACATTATGATCTGTAGGATTATAGCAACAAGATACAGTAGTCGAGCTTTCTGCTAAATTATCTATAATAACTGGTTCTGACCAGGCGGAATTTAGAGTGCCGGAAGAATAGGTTGAAAACACAATTTTATTATCTGAATTCGCAGCCCAAAGTGTTATAATTTTTTCATAATCCGGATAATAGCAGCAAAAGGGATTTCCTTTTGACAAGCCTGGAGAGGCGCTTATAGTAGCGGGTGTGCTCCATCCGTCTAGAAGTGAAAATGTTGTAAAGTAGGGAACAGGAATCATTTGTCCATTTAGAAGAATGCTTGTAACAATTATAGTTTGAGTCGCCGGATTGTAACAAGGGTAGCAGTACTCAAGTGGATAAACATCGGTGCTAATTGCGGCAGGTAGAGTCCACGGTTCACTTGAGTAAAGAGGGGATAGGTTATATGTGGTTTCTAGGAGAAGTAAAGATACAACGGTTAATTTTTTTAATAGTTTCATTTTTTTAGTTTAATCATTGTAGCATTATTTTCGAGATATTCTTTTATTCATCCTTTTTTCTTGTATCATTTTTCTTGTATGATTCAGTTCGGGTCAGCTCGTTAAAAAAATATTAACACAAAATTAATTATTTTGGGTACACTCCTTCTGATGAAAATTATTTTGTTAGGAATGAAAGGGGTTGGAAAGACAAGTCTCGGAGCAAAACTTGCAGTTAAATTTGGATGTTCATTTATTGATACTGATTGTGAGATTGAAAGGCGATTTGGAAGAGGTCCAAGAGAGATTTTTCTTTTTGAAGGAGAAAGGCGATTGAGGGAAATTGAACATAAAGTTCTTGCTGATCTTCTTAATGATTTTCAAAGTGATGGGGATAGTGTTATAGCTCTTGGTGGTGGTGCATTTATCTCAAGTGAGAATCAGAAGATTTTACGAAGCCATGGAAAATTAATTTGTTTGCATATGAGTCGGGAATCTCTTTTAAAGAGATGGGATGGATGGCCTCCAATATGTCAATCAATGGAGGCGTTTGAATCTTATTATGAGGTGCGCTTGCAAAAATTAAGGGAGCTTTCCTGCGTATGGATTGATGCCACAAGAGCTGATCTTATTGATATAGTTACTCGGGTATGTCATGGCAAGTAATCGATTTGGAAATATATTTACAATCACTACATTTGGTGAGTCTCATGGAAAGGGGATTGGCGTTATAATAGATGGCTGCCCTGCAAATCTTGAAATTACAAGAGAGGAAATCCAAATTCAGCTTGAGAGAAGGCGTCCTGGTCTATCTTTGCTGACATCGCCAAGAAAGGAGTGTGATCAGGTTGAAATTTTGTCAGGCATATTTGAAGGGAAGACTACAGGCGCTCCAATTGCACTCTTTATTGCAAATAAAGATGTGGACTCTTCTAAGTATGAATCTATAAAACACCTTATTCGTCCAGGACACGCCAATTATACTTATTTGGAAAAGTATGGGATTTACGATTACCGAGGTGGTGGTAGAGCTTCAGGAAGAGAGACTGTTGCAAGAGTTGCAGCAGGTGCAATTGCAAAAAAATTGATTTATCCTATGATTATACGTGCTGAGGTTGAGGGCTTAGAAGAAATAGAGTCCATTTTAGAAAGTGTGATAGCTGAAGGGGATTCTCTGGGTGGAGTGATTCGATGTGAAGTGAGTCCTGTTAACAAAGGTTTTGGCGATCCAATTTATCTAAAGTTAGAAGCTCTTCTTGCTTTTGCGATGCTTTCTATTCCTGCTACAAGAGGATTTGAATTCGGCGGCGGTTTCAGCTCTGCAAATATGCGAGGAAGCGAGCACAATAAGCTTTATGGCAGAGAAGGGATTTTAGGTGGTATCAGTAGTGGATCACCCATCATTTTTAGAGTAGCTTTTAAGCCTACATCAAGTATAAAAAAACCTCAAATGACTACGAATCTAGATGGAAAAGATGAAATTCTCATTCTTCCTGAAGGCTCAAGGCACGATCCATGCATTGCTCTCAGAGCTCCTGTAATTGTTGAAAGCATGACCGCAATTGTCTTAGCCGATGCGCTCTTAATGAATCGTTGTTCAAAAATCTAATATGAATTAGGATGGAGAAAATTTTTTAGAGGATTTCATGGACCTTTTGATGCTATCGCGTATCCAATTTGGCTTTACGGCAACGTTTCATTATATTTTTCCGCCGATGACAATTGGATTGAGCTGGATGATTGTAATTATTGAGGGGCTCTATCTTAAGACGGGAAATAAGATTTATAAAGAGATGGCCCAGTTTTGGGTGAGAATTTTTGCCCTCTTTTTTGCAATGGGAGTGGCTACCGGATTTGTTCTTGTATTTGCTTTTGGAAATAATTGGTCTACATTTTCTAAGTTTGTAGGGGATGTTTTTGGGACTCTGCTTGCTGCAGAAGGTGTGTTTGCGTTTTTCTTAGAGGGTGGTTTTTTAGGGATTATGCTTTTCGGCTGGGACCGCGTTAAACCGTGGGTTCATTATCTTTCTACGATTTTAGTTACATTTGGAGCGACGTTTAGTGCAATTTGGATTGTGATGGCAAATTCATGGATGCAGACGCCAGCAGGTTATAAGATTATAGGTGAAGGTCCGAATAAACGGGCTGTCATCACAAGTTTATGGGACGTCTATTTTAATCCCTCTTTTATAGACAGATTGGTCCATGTGTTACTTGGTTGTTGGCTTGTTGGCATTTTTATTATGGTGAGTGTCGGCGCTTACTATATGATGAAGAAAAAGCATATGGAATTTTCTAAATTCACACTAAAACTTTCTTTATTGACAGCGTTTGTCGCGCTTATATTGCAGCTTATTTCAGCAGATGGGACAGCAAGAGGGGTTGCAAAAAACCAGCCGGTTAAGCTTGCTGCAATGGAGGGTGTTTATGAGACTCGTGAGTATACACCATTTACTATAATTGGAATTGTTGATCAGGAGAATGAAAAGGTATATGGGATTAGCATTCCGGGGCTATTAAGTTTTCTTACCTATCGAAATTTTAAAGAGGCGATTCCTGGATTAAATGAATTTCCTAAAGAGAATTGGCCCCACATTCCATCTGTTTTTTATAGTTATCACATTATGGTCTATGCCTGGTTTGGGATGATGCTCATTTCAATCATAGGTTTAATATTGTGGTATAAGGATTGTTTAGAAAAAGCCAAATGGTTTCTTTGGCCTGCAGTGGTTTCAGTTTTACTCCCGTATATTGCAAATACAGCGGGCTGGTTTACAGCAGAGCTTGGAAGGCAGCCGTGGATTGTATACAACGTAATGCGTACAGTGGAAGGAGCCTCAAAAGTTGTCTCACGAGAACAAGTCCTCGGATCCCTAATCATGTTTAGCGTGGTCTATTCAATTCTATTTGTTCTATTTATATTTTTACTCAATCGAAAGATACAGCACGGTCCTGTTGAAGTGATAACAGATAAAAAATATAAACATTTTAGAGACGCGTTTTCTAAGGGAGCAGATCTATGACACTTGAAATATTACAACTTCTCTGGTACATGGTTGTCGGAGCTGCAGTTATTTTTTATGTAATGCTTGATGGTTTTGATCTAGGTGTCGGTTCAATCCACTATTTTGCTAGAACAGATCGAGATAGACGTATTTTTCTAAATTCAATCGGACCTTTTTGGGATGGTAATGAAGTGTGGTTAGTTGTTATCGGAGGAGCTCTATTTGTTGGATTTCCAGATGTTTATGCAGTCTCATTTTCAGGTTTCTATACAATGCTTATGATTTTGCTTGCAGGTATTATTGCAAGAGTGTGCGGCATAGAATTCCGATCAAAGCATGAATCTACTAATTGGAGAGCATTTTGGGACGGAGTGTTTTGCTTTAGCAGTATTGCAATGACATTTGGAATCGGAATCCTTTTAGGTAATCTAGTCAGGGGAGTTCCAATTGATGCAAATCGAGAGCTGTACTACTCATTTTGGGCTCTTTTTACCCCCTATACAATAGGTATCGGACTTTTATCGATTGCCCTATTTGCAATGCACGGTAACAATTTTCTCCTTATGAAAACAGAAGGAACACTTCAAAATAACCTAAGAAGAAAAGCCCCCTTTTTCATCCTGGCATTTACCATTCTTTTGATTGTCATGACACTTTGGACTTGGAAAGCCCACCCTTACATGACTACTAGATACTTAGAATACCCATTATTTTGTTTAGTCCCAGCCCTATTCTTCCTTCTTCTCATTCTGATGACAAAAGCGCTCCAAAAACTTAAATACGGACTAGCCTTTATCTACTCAATGCTCTCAATCGCCTTCCTATTTTGTCTCTTCGCAATAGGAACTTTCCCCAATCTCATGATCTCATCAATCAATAAAGAGCTCTACAGCCTCACCCTCTTCAACGCTTCAGCCTCACAAACCACCCTCCAAGTCGCCTGCACCATTGCCATCATCGGCCTCCCCCTCGTCCTCGCCTACGGCTTCTGCCTCTACTACATCTTCCACGGAAAAACCACCCTCCACGACCAGAGTTACT
>CAMBTZ010000021.1 GCA_945870925.1 Chlamydia trachomatis
CTTGGAGCTCGCCCTTTTAAAAAAAAGCTAATATTTTGAGAGAATTGAATTGGGTCGCACTCAATTCTATCGGTTACCTGATGATTTGAGTCATGTCTGCCCGGAAAATTTGCCACATGATAAAATTGTTTAGCCTCAAATGTGGTTAGCCATTTTGATAAAGTTTTAGAGACGATATGTCCACCAAGATATAAAACTGTATCAGGAAGCATTTTTTCACTAGAGTAAGTTGCTTGAAGAAGATGGTTATAAAAAGGGATTAAAGAAGAGTCGCGCCCAAGCGACCTTACTCCTGAAAGTGCGTCTGCGAATATGGGCCATTGAAGCTTCATAGCGAGCGAATAAATAGCTTCAAGATTTTGAGTGTGTGGAAGATTGCCTACTATAATTATCCCTTTTTCATATTTAGATAGATCGTTTGCTATAGAGATTACATCTTCTTCGCGGAGCGTTCGTTCGGTATGAAAATAATTTGTTTGAGGTAGGGGGCTAAGTTCTTCTTTAGAGATTCTTCGCTTACCAGGAATAAAAAGAGGCTCCCGAACCATGACATTAATTAATACAGGACCGCCGTGGCTGTTTTTTGCCCGATAGCAAGCTTGATTAATTGCTCGAGCTAAAAAATCTTCTGGAAGATGAGGGTCTGAACACGGCAGATCAATCTCAAAGCGAAGGTAATTTCCAAACATTTTAACTTGGTCGATAGCTTGATTTGAGCCGGTATCGCGAAGTTCACAAGGTCTATCAGCAACTAAAATAATTAAAGGGGTAAAACTCATAGAAGCTTCAATGATTGCAGGATAAAAATTTGCTACAGCTGTTCCTGAGGTGCAAATTAGGCAGACAGGATTCTGACTTGCTTTTGCAATTCCAAGACCTGTAAATGCAAGGCCACGCTCATCAAAATGGATGATTGTTTTTGCCAGAGGATTTTCAGATACTGCAAGAGCTAAAGGGGTCGATCTTGAACCTGGGGCAATTAGAAAATGCCTCACAGACGATTTTACTAATTCAGAAATGATGATTTTTGCATTCTTCTCATTAAGAACATCAATGCCTAACATATGTTGAATAATCCTTGTTTGTGAGAAAGTTCTTGCCACTCAAGAGAGGGGGATGATTCTGGAATAATTCCGGCCCCTGTAAAAATATCCATTCTATTGCCGTCAATAAGAGCTGAGCGAATTCCAATATAGACCCTGCTCTCTTCTTTAGAAAGAAAGCCTACCGTTCCTGCGTAATAGCCTCTATCAAAAGGTTCAAAAGCGTGAATAAATTCTAAAGCCAAATCTCTTGGACGTCCGCCAATTGCAGGTGTTGGATGTAGGAGGTTGATAAGATGCGCATCTGACAGAGCTTCTTTTAGTTTTACTGAAAATGGATAGTGAAGATGTGACACATTTCCTGCTTTTTTTATAAAAATATTTTGGCTAATGCTAAAGGGGTTGCAAATTTTTTGCAATTGCTCTGTTAATGTTTCTTTTACAAAGAGGAATTCCTTCATATCTTTACAAGAGTTTAAAAGTCTCTCTTCATCGCCACTACGGCTTGTTCCCGCTAGTGCCTCTGTCGTAATTTTTAATCCAATTCTAGTAAAAAGATTTTCTGGAGTTGCACCAATAAAAGCTAAATTAGGAGACAAAAATAGAGCAAAAACAAAAGCATTTGGAGATTTTTCTTTCAAAAAGTGAAATAAATTAACAACATTTACAGCCTCTTTAAACAAAAATGAGCTCTTTCTAGCTAAAACTACTTTTTCAATTCCCGACTTCTTAAATTTCTCAATAGTTTTCTCCCAATTTACAAAAGAGGGTGATACTGTTCTCAAAATCACTTCAGGATAAGAAAAAGGGGCAGATGATTTTGGTATAGGAACGATTTGTTCCGGTTGAAAATGAAGAGTTTTCGGAAAGGGTGTCCAAACGTCAGTTTTTCTCGGTAAAGGAAAGTCTGAAACCCAAAATGACGGTCTGCTCGGATCAATTACTTCCGCTTTTCCAATTCCCATTGATTCATCAAACAACACAACTGGATATTTCATGATAAAACAGAGAGGTTTTTTTAATTAAAATTAAAGTTTTTTGCCGAGGTAGAGAGAGGCGATACCGAAGGAGAGCGGAATCTGTTTTGTTTTTGCAAAGCCTGCCGTTTTCATCATTTGAAGAAAATCTTCGCCCGATGGAAATGATTCGATTGTCTCATTAAGATAAGAATAGGCTTCTCTATTTTTTGATAGCAACTGGCCAAGTTTTGGAAGAATATGTCTTAGATAGAAGAGATAGGGCTTTTTTATCCATTTAGACTTTGGAAGGGAAAACTCTAATATGAAGCAAGAGCCACCTGATTTTAAAATTCTGTGTATTTCTGATAAACACTTAAGCGGTTCTGTAACATTCCGGATACCAAAAGAAATTGAAACAAGATCACAAAATTGATCAGCTACCGGAACTCCGAGAGCGTTTCCTATTTGGAGTAAAGTCTTTTTTTTAAGACCCCGCTTGGCAAGCTTTTTCTGTCCTAAAAGGAGCATATTAGTTGAAAGATCAAACCCATAAAACTTACATATATAAGGACTTTTTGAAAGGGCTAAAATCTGATCAGCCGTCCCTGTTGCTAAATCGACCAAAATTTGATCCGCTAAAAGGGGTACATGCTTCAATAAGCTATTTCGCCAATGCCTATCGACGCCTATAGAGATAATTCGATTCACCCTATCATAAACAGGTGATATTCTATCAAATAATGCTGTTACATGCTCTCTTGAAATTTCACTCTTTTTCATCGTCATCAAGGTTACCTCATCTTCCTAAAAGAGCGCAATCAAAAAAATAAATTTTTTATTATTATACACAAAAATGCTTTTTATAGATATAATCTATACAGACAAGTATAATTATGAGGATATTATGGCGTCTGGTGTAAAACCAAATAAGTTTAATTCCGTGTCGAATACCTTTTTGATAAAGCCGCTAATGGATTCTAGTGTCCTAAGTGAGACCGGTCACATTTTTCAAAAATTTATTGTGAAATCTGCCGTTATTGTTTTAGGCGGAGCATTTTCATTAGTTGAAACAATTGTTTGGTTAGCCCTAACAATTATCTCCTCCCCTCTATTATTATCTAGATTTATTGGAAAGAGCGCAAAGAAAGTATGGGGAGTGCCTCAGAAATTGTTTGGGACGACTTTAATCAATTTCTCTCATTTCTTAAGATCTTTATTTTTGGTTCCGGAAAAAGTATGTAAAAAATAGATACTAACACGTAGGAGTTTAAGATGATAAGTAATTTATTGATTTCAGTATCGCATACTTTAATGGTGAAGCCGCTAATGGATGCTAGTGATAAAATGGTGGATGGATCGGTTGCTTCAAAATTTTTGGTGACATCTGGCATTGTTGTTTTAGGTGGTGCATTTTCAGCAGTTGAAGCAGTTGTTCGGTTAGTTCTAGCAATTATCTCATCGCCTCTATTATTGGCTAGATTTTTTGTAAAGAGCGCAAAGAAATACGAAATAGTGCCGGTTAAACTACTTGTCTCCGTTCTAATTAACATTAGAATGTTTTTAGCGAGTGTATTTGGAGCGCCTTTTTTCAGATGTGTTGGAAAAAAACTAGAGTTGCATAATATTCAGTGGTTTGAGGGTGATAACACAATTATGAAATGGTATAATATGAGCAAATCTACGAAGTCTTCACCACAAATTGTGACTAAACCAGTCTATGTTTAATGGGAATTAAAATTTTAAAGAAAAAGCCCCTCTTAGTAATAGGAGGGGCTTTTTTATTGGGTGTTACTGGCGGCCGCCCCGCTTGCGGTCTACTTCTTTTAAGTGGATTTTACGGATACGGATTGATTTGGGGGTAATTTCGATCAGTTCGTCATCTTGGATGAAGTCAATAGCTGATTCTAGAGTAAGTACACGTGGTGGGGCAAGGATGACGTTTTCATCGTTACCGGCCGCCCTTACGTTTGATAGGTGTTTTTCTCTAGCAGCGTTGATGATTAGGTCGTTTTCACGGCTGTGTTCCCCTACGATCATCCCTTCATAGATTTCTGTTCCCGGATCAATAAAGAAATGTCCACGGTCTTGAAGGAGGAATAAGGCGTGAGGTGTTGTTTTTCCTGCGCAATTTGCAATAAGGCTTCCAAGTTTTCTTCCTGGCATAGCTCCCTTGTTCTCAGCATATTCTTCAAATACTGAGGTTAGGATCCCTTCACCTTTAGTCATTGTTAGAAATTCGTTTCTAAAGCCCATAAGTCCACGAGTGGGGATTGAGAACTCCATTGAAGTAATTCCATGCTCGTTAGTAGTAAGAGATTTTAAGCTCCCTTTTCTTTGTGAAAGCTCTTGAATGGTGGCGCCTGAGTATTCCTCGCGCACTTCTACGTGAGCCAGTTCAAACGGTTCAAAATCTTTTCCGTCGACTTTCTTCATAATTACTTGAGGCTTAGATACAGCAAATTCAAATCCTTCCCGTCTCATTGTTTCGATAATGACTGAAAGGTGAAGTTCACCTCGTCCTGAAACTCTGATTGAGTCGTCTTTACCTTCTGAATCGTCGATTTTAAGAGATATGTTAGATCGTTTTTCTTTCATTAGACGATCTCGGATCTTATTCATTGTCACATGTTTTCCCTCTTTCCCAACAAAAGGGCTGGAGTTAACCATCATTTCAATAGATACAGTAGGTTCGCCAAGTTTAATAGGGGGTAATTGCTGTATGTGATTTGGGTCACATAGAGTATCGCCAATCATTACTTCAGGAATACCAAAAATACTAACAATATCACCAACACCAGCTTCAGGCAGTGCGATTTTTTTTAGCCCTAAATAACCTTCGATAAGAGTAATTTTATGGTTAGATGGATGTCCGGTAGTAGAGTCAATACGAGTAATGGTATCACCCTTAGTAACTTTTCCTGAAAGGATACGTCCTGTTGCAGCACGCCCTGTAAAATCGTTATAGGATAAAGTCATTGCTTGCATTAGAAAAGGTGACTCAAGCGATCCAAGTGGAGATGGAACTTTGTCGATGATCATTTCAAATAGTGGACGCATGTCAACTGTTGGGTCTTCTAATTTTGCTTTTGCAAAGCCAGCAAGACCTGATGCATATATGTAAGCAAAGTCTAGTTGCTCGTCTGTTGCTCCAAGCTCAACAAAGAGGTCGAATGTCTTATTCAGTGCATGTTCAGGGTCTGCGTGAGGTCTGTCGATTTTATTTAGGATAACAATTGGTTTTAGTCCAGCTTTTAATGCTTGAGAGAGGACAAACCGTGTTTGTGGCATTGGGCCTTCTTTTGCGTCAATTAGGAGGAGGACCGAGTTAACCATTCCTAGGACCCGCTCTACTTCGCCTGAGAAATCGGCATGTCCGGGAGTGTCGATTAAGTTAATCTTATACTCTTCAAAAATAAGACTTGTATGTTTAGCAAAAATAGTAATTCCGCGTTCGCGCTCTAAAACAAAGCTATCCATTGCTCTTTCTACGACTTCTTCATTATCCCTGAAAGATTCTGTGAATCTGAGAAGGCTGTCCATGAGAGTTGTTTTACCATGGTCAATGTGGGCAATAATTGCTACGTTTCTTATAAACTTTGGTTCGTACATACATTCCTCGACGTTAAGGAAAAAACTATAGCATTTTAGCAAAGAATAAGCTAGACTTTTTCTATGTACGTGATCAATAAGGGGTGTTGTTGAAAAGGGGATTTGATGAGTTTCCCGCAGGGAAAAGGGCTTCTTCTCTATTGCCAAACATCTTAAAAGGCATAAAAGATTCTCACGATAAAAAACTTGGGGAAATTGTAAAAATCTGGCAAGAAATTGTTGGATTAAAATATGCTGCTATGACAAAAGTGGTCAAAGTTGAAAGTGATATTTTATATATAAAAGTTTTTTCAACCCCTCTTTTTGCGATACTCAGTACGCAAGAAAGGGCGAGGTTAGAAAAAGAGATTCAAAAAAAGGTTTCCTTTTTAAGAATAAAAACAATCGTATTTCGAAGGTAAAATGACAGCCATGACAGAAAACAAAAAAGAGTACGAAGCCAGTTCAATTACCGTCTTAGAAGGGCTCCAAGCAGTTCGTGAAAGACCGGGTATGTATATTGGAGATACCGGATTAGGTGGTCTTCATCATCTTATTTATGAGGTTGTAGACAACTCTATAGATGAAGCGATGGCGGGGTATTGCACATCCATTTCAGTCGCTTTAAGAAAAGATGGTGGCGTTTCAATTGAGGATAATGGGCGGGGAATACCGGTTGGGCTCCATGAAGGCGAGACTAAAAAACAAGGGCGCGATGTATCTGCTTTGGAAGTTGTTATGACGATTCTTCACGCAGGTGGAAAATTCGATAAAGACACGTATAAAGTTTCAGGCGGTCTTCACGGAGTTGGCGTATCGTGCGTAAATGCTCTTTCTAAAAGATTAGAAGTGCACGTGAATAAGAATGGAAAAGTTTACACTATGGCTTTTGGAAAAGGGAAGCCGATTGAGCTGCTTAAAGAAATAGGCGTGACTGAAAAACGGGGTACTAAAGTCATTTTTTGGCCGGATGATACGATTTTTGCATCTGTTGCCTTTGACTACGATACAATTCATAGCAGATTAAGAGAGCTTGCTTTTTTAAATAGAGGATTAGAGATATCACTTCGGGATGAGAGAAGCACAGATCACGAAGATCTCATCTTTAAGTATGAGGGTGGAATTAATTCGTTTGTAAAGTTTATTAATGAGAATAAAGTGGCGATCTTTCCTGAACCGATTTACATTAAAGGGACTAAAGAACATCACGATGGTACATTAGAGTTTGAAGTCTCAATGCAGTGGAATCAGACTTATACAGAGACTGTTTTTTCTTATGTAAATAACATTCCGACAAGGCAGGGGGGAACCCACTTAACAGGATTTTCTACAGCTCTTACAAGAGTTCTAAATACCTATATTAAAAACCATAATCTCTTAAAAAATGAGAAAGTTGGAATAACGGGGGAGGACGTTAGAGAGGGGATTACTGCTATTATTTCTGTGAAGGTCCCAAATCCTCAGTTTGAAGGTCAGACTAAACAAAAACTCGGGAATAGTGATGTTGGCTCATCAGTGCAACAGATTGTAGGTGAAGAGTTTACGATCTTTTTAGAAGAGAATCCTCAAATTGCAAAAATAATTGTCGAAAAAGCATCGGTTGCATCTCAAGCAAGAGAGGCTGCTAGAAAAGCTCGTGAATTAACACAGAGAAAATCAGCATTAGATGGCTTAAGACTGCCAGGTAAATTGACTGACTGTACTGAAAAGGATCCGGCGCTTTGTGAGATTTTTATCGTTGAAGGAGATTCTGCGGGAGGTTCTGCAAAAGGGCATCGAGATCGTAAAACTCAAGCAATATTGCCTATCCGCGGTAAGATTTTAAATGTTGAAAAATCAAGGCTCCAAAAAATCTTGCAAAACACAGAGGTTGGCGCGATGATTGCCGCTTTCGGCTGCGGGATTGGAAAAGAGAATTTCAACTTAGAAAAGCTCCGTTATCATAAAATTATCATCATGACGGATGCCGACGTCGATGGTTCTCATATTAGGACGCTTCTATTAACATTTTTCTATAGGCATATGCCCGCACTTTTAGAAAATAACTTTATTTATATTGCACTTCCTCCGCTTTACAGGGTGACGCGTAAGAAGACCTCTAAGTATATTCACTCTGAAAAAGAGATGGATGAATATCTTTTAGGGTTAGGAATTAGTGATATCCATTTAAGAATGGCTTCCCATAGCGATATTTTAGAAAAAGATGGGTTAAAAAGACTTCTTTCCATGATCTTGGATATTGAGAATTTTATCGGTTCTATCGAGCGTAAAGGGGTTGTCTTTAGAGAGTTTTTAGCTGCTAGAAATTCCGAAGGTGTTTTGCCTAAGTATCAGGTTCATTTGCATGATGAAGTATTTTTTGTGTTTTCAAAGGATGAGCTTAATGACTTTAAGATAAGAGATCTGGAAGAGCAAAAACGTGTTTTTGAATCAATACCTGAAGAGGAGAGAAAAGGGAGGGTATTTGAACCTGCCTCTTTCCACTACCTCCAATTACTTGAAGAGGAGCGGTTAGATTCAATTAAGAAGGGGCTTTCAGAGTTTTCTTTAAGTTTTGAGCAATATGTTGTTGCTGAAGGCAAGATCTTAGATATTATAAATGAGAATAAAGAGGAAAGGCCTGTTTATACTTTAAGAGAAGTGGTCGATGTTATTCGTGAAAATGGCCGGAAAGGTATGGAGATCCAGCGCTACAAAGGTCTTGGTGAGATGAATGCTGACCAACTTTGGGAGACTACGATGGATCCTCTTGCAAGAACGCTAGTACAGGTAAATTTAGCAGACGCTATTGCTGCTGAACAAATGGTTTCTATGTTAATGGGCGAGGAAGTAAAACCGAGAAGAATGTTTATTGAAAGTCACGCCCTTTCAGTTAAAAACTTGGATATTTAAGGGATTATGAACGAAGAAACAAAAATACATCAGTCCGTTGTTGTTCGCAACATTGAGGAAGAATTAAAGGAAAGCTATTTACGCTATTCCATGTCGGTTATTATTTCTAGAGCCTTGCCAGATGTAAGAGATGGGTTAAAACCCTCGCAAAGACGTATTTTGTATGCAATGCGACTCCTTAGTTTAAGCCCAGGGGCAAAGCATAGAAAATGTGCTAAAATTGCCGGGGACACATCTGGAGACTTTCACCCGCATGGTGAAGCTGTGATTTATCCAACACTTGTTCGTATGGCTCAAAGTTGGTGTATGCGTTATGCTCTAATCAATGGTCAAGGTAACTTTGGATCAATTGATGGTGACCCACCGGCCGCGATGCGATATACAGAAGCAAGGCTTACACATCCTGCAATGGCATTAATGGAAGATCTTGAAAAAGAGACTGTTGATTTTGTGCCTAACTATGATGAGACCAAAAAAGAACCGGTAGTGTTTCCTGCCCAGTTTCCAAACCTTTTAGCAAACGGTTCTTCCGGTATTGCTGTAGGTATGGCGACAAATATTCCCCCTCATAATTTAAACGAACTAATTGATGCTCTAAATCTAGTGATCGATAATCCTCAAGTAAGTGTGGAAGAGATCATGAAGGTAATGCCAGGGCCTGATTTTCCAACAGGTGGCGTAATTTGTGGTGGCCAAGGGATTAAAGAGGCTTATCTTACCGGTCGAGGTAAGCTCTGTCTACGTGGGGTAATCCGAGTAGAAGAGGAAGAAGGCGAAAAAATAAAAGTTGTTGTGGATGCAATTCCTTATAACATCAATAAATCAGTTCTAATTACAAGAATTGCCGAGCTAATTAATGAAAAAATAATGACGGGTGTTTCTGATATTCGTGATGAGTCCGATAAAGAAGGGCTTAGAATTGTCCTTGATTTGAAAAAGGGTGAGATTCCTGATGTGATTATAAATCAGTTGTATAAGTTTACTGATTTACAAGTCACGTTTGGTTGTAACATGCTAGCACTTGATAACGGCCTTCCACGTGTTATGAATATTAAACAGTTTATGGCTGCATGGATTGATCACCGAATTGAAGTGATTCAACGCCGTACAAGGTATGAGCTTAAAAGAGCTGAAGGTAGAGCACATATTTTAGAGGGTTATCTAAAAGCACTTGATCATTTAGATGCAATTGTTGCTCTTATCAGACAAAGTAAGGACAAAGCTGAGGCGAAAAGCGCACTTATTGTAGAATATAATTTAAGTGATAAGCAGGCTGACTCTGTTCTTGATCTTCGTTTATACCAACTTACAGGTCTTGAGAGAGAAAAAGTAGAAAGCGAATACAGAGATTTGCTTCTTAAAATTGAAGAGCTTAGATCTATATTAGCTTCGGAATTGAAAGTGCGTGGCATTATCAAAGATGAGCTACATGAACAAAGAAATAAATCTGAGCGTCAGACTAAAATTATTGCAGGTCAGGGCGAGACGTTTGAAATGGAAGATCTAATCACAAATGAAAGCGTTGTGATTACAATTTCAACAGACGATTACATTAAACGTATGCCAATGAATACTTTTAGAGAGCAAAGACGTGGTGGCCAAGGTGTTACCGGTATGGAGATGAAAAAAGAGGGTGAGTCCTTAAAAGATGTCTACATAGCAAATACTCATGACCATCTACTTGTCTTTACTAATTTTGGTCGTTGCCATTGGTTAAAAGTTTGGCAGATACCTGAAGGCAGTAGAAGAGCGAAAGGGAAGGCGATTGTTAATCTTCTAGAAGGTCTTGGTAAGGATGAGAGAATTGCTGCTGTATTAAAAGTTGTTAGTTTCGATGAAGAGGGTTGTATTTTCTTTGCGACAAAGAAAGGTACTGTCAAGAAAACTGATCTTCAAAGCTACTCATCTCCACGCAGAAAAGGTGTTTATGCAATCACAATTGATGAAGGTGATGAAGTGATAGCAGCTAGACATTCTAAAGTAGGTAAGCAGGTCATGCTCTTTACGAAAATGGGAATGGCTGTAAGATTTGATGAGACTGAAGTTAGACCAATGGGTCGTACTGCACGAGGAGTTCGTGGTGTCACATTAAAGAATGATAATGACGCGGTTGTCTCATGTGAAGTTGTCTCTCCTGATGATACGCTCTTACTTGTTTGCGAAAACGGGTATGGAAAAAGATCTGATGTAGAAGAGTTCCGTAAAACACATCGAGGTGGAAAAGGGGTAATTTCAATCATTACTAATGAGCGAAATGGAAAAGTGATTGGAGGAATTGTTGTTACAGACAAAGATGGCGTCTTAATGATGTCAGAATCCGGACAAACATTGCGTACCTCTATGAAAGCTGTTCGAGTAATGGGCCGTTCTACACAAGGTGTTAGACTGGTTCAGATGCAAGAAGGTGATAAACTTATAGGAATTCAAAGAGTTACGGAAGATGAAGATGATGCGATTGCTGTAGCTGAGCTTGTTCAGCCGACTGTTGTATCAGTTCCTGTACAGGCAAGCGCTATGAAGTCTGAGAAAGAATTTGAAACAGAAGATGATGAAGTAGAGCAAGATCCGGAGCAAGGGGTAACGCACGAAGATGGAGTCTAATGCGCTTTTTATAACTGTAGAGGGTGGAGAAGGGTCAGGAAAATCGACCCTTACAAAAAGTCTCTACGATTACATTACCGAGAAAAAAGAACGTTTTGTTGTCAAAACCTTTGAACCCGGATCAAGCACGTTAGGTAAGGAGATTAGAAACATCTTGCTTCATCGTAAAGAGCTGATTATATCAGGTAGATCGGAGCTCTTCTTATTTTTAGCTGACAGAGCGCACCATATTGAGGTTCTTATCGGGCCGGCATTAAGAGAAGAGCTTGTTGTAATATGCGACAGATTTACTGATTCATCAATTGCCTATCAAGGAGCAGCACGTGGTATTGCAGATCTAGAGAAGCTAGAGGAAATTTGTCTCTTTGCAACAGATGGACTGGTTCCTGATTTAACTTTTTATCTCGATTTAGATCCAAAAATTGGTCTTTCTCGAATAAAAGGGGAAAAAGATCGTCTTGAGCAAGAAGTATTAGAATTTCATGAGAGGGTGCGAGAAGGTTATCTAGAGCTTGCAAAAAAACATAGTGAGCGTATCTGCATACTTGATGCAAGTAAAACACCTGACGAAGTCTTTAATCAAGCTGTTGCCCTATTGGAAGAGAGATGGTAGATACACCTCTTATTTTTTATAGTCCCGATTATGAAGCAGCTCTTTCTAGGGCTAAAGAATTTAGTGAAGAGCTTCTTGGTAAACAAAATGAGCATCCTGATTTTTTTGAAATAATTCCCGAAGGAAAAAATTACCTAAAAGAGCAAATTACAGAGTTTCTTTCTGACGTCTGCCTTTCACCCTACTCAGCTAAATATAAAGTCTATCTATTTCATAAAGCTGATAAAATGCTCCCTGTTCACGCAAATGCTCTGTTAAAAACATTCGAAGAGAAACCGGATCACGCTGTTATTCTACTTGTTACGGATAACATAAAAGCAATTATTGAAACGATTCTTTCCCGCTCGAAAAAAATCTTCGTCCCGAAAAATAGTGAAGCGCACATCTCTACTACCAATGAACTTGTAAAAAAAGCACTCAATCTGGCTAATGATAACAACCTCTACTCCTGCCTCGACCTTCTCCCAGAGCTTGAATCAGCACCTCTAGAAGAAGTCACCGATAGTCTCCTCAACTGGTATCGCGACCATAAACCCGCATCCTTAGAAAAAGCCTGCGCTCTGATAGAAAAGGGTCAAATTGCCCACGACAGACACATGCGCCCAAAACTCATCCTAGATTATTTGTTCTTACAAGTTTGAAAAAATAATTTTAAACTATTCGTGATAGCTTTTTTGTAGGGGGATTTGGTATGATAGATCGCTATGCAACTACCACGAAGAAAACAGAGAGAAATTTTATTACAGCTTTTGTTCTCATGGGAGGTCTCTAATGGCTTATCTATTGAGGATCCAGCTGATATTTTGATGGAATCGCTTGAGATTTCAAAGAAAAATGTGATGGGAATGGATGGAAAAATCCAAGAAATTATTAAACATGTAAATGAAATCGATGAAACTTTGGCAAAAGCATCTCTTGAATATTCTTTAGAAAGGATATCGTTGATAGATAAAAATATTTTGAGAATTGCTATTTTTGAATTACTTTTTGAAAAGGATGAACCTAGATTACCTCCTAAAATTGTTATAGAAGAGGCGCTTAGGTTATCAAAAAAATTCTCCTCTCCGGAAGCAGTTTCCTATGTCCACGCGATTGTAGATGAGGTATATCAAAATGAGAAAGCCACAAGTTCAGTTTAAAGCTCCATTAAAAGAATATTGTACATACGCAATTGGTGGCCCTGCAAAGGAGCTTGTTCATGCTTATACAAAAGAAGAGATGAAAGAGTTTCTTTTGTATGCAAAGCGCCTAAACAAAAGATATATCGTTATTGGAAAAGGATCAAATTGTCTATTTGATGATAGGGGATTTGATGGTCTTGTTATAATAAATAAAATTCAAGAAATTAAATGGAATGAGGGTAGCGTAATAGCTGGCGGCGGATATAGTTTCTCTCTTCTTGGAACGCAAGCTTCTCGAAAAGGCTTTTCCGGTTTAGAGTTTGCTTCAGGTATTCCCGGTACTGTCGGTGGTGCTGTCTATATGAATGCGGGTGCAGGCCAATCTGAAACAAAGGATGATTTGCTAGAGGTTGAGTTTTTACATGAAAGTGGCTGTGTTGAAATATTCAAAAGAGAAGTGTTGGAATTTTCATATCGAAAATCTCTGTTTCAATCGATAAAAGGGGTGATTTTATCGGCAACATTTATGATCCGAGAAGCTTCAGATGCAAAAGAGAAGCAGGAAAAATTACTTGCTTATAGATTAGAGACACAACCCTATAAAGATAGATCGTGCGGATGTGTTTTTCGTAATCCAGAAGGAGATAGTGCTGGACGTCTGATTGACTCGCTTGGATTAAAAGGGCTTACTCAGGGTGGTGCTAAAATTTCTGAAGCTCATGCTAATTTTATTGTGAATCATAATTCTGCAAGTGCAGATGATATTCTGGATCTTATAAAATATATTCAAATAAAAGCGAAACATCATGCTGGTATTCATCTTGAACCTGAGGTAAAGTACATTTCTTATGATGATAACTAAACGGTATGATCTACATTCCCATTCAACTGTTTCTGATGGTTCATGTACACCAAAAGAGTTAATCGATCTTGCAGAAAAAGCTGAACTTGCCGGAATTTCTATCACAGATCACGATACAATTGATGCTTATACAGATGACCTACTATCTTATGCAAAAGAAAAAAATATCGAGCTCATTCCCGGTGTCGAATTTTCCTCGTGCTACCAAGACACAGGTATTCATCTTCTTGGGTATTGTTTTGATTTACAAAATCAAGCAATAAGAGAGTTTTGCATTCGGCATAAGGATCGAAGAAAAGAGCGAAACCATCTAATATTAGAGCTCTTAAGAAAAGAGGGGATGGAGCTTTCTGAAAACGATTTAAGAGATGCAGGGGGTGTTGTTGGAAGACCGCATATTGCAAATGCAATGATAAAAAAGGGGTATGTAGCGACGTTTCAGGATGCTTTTAGATTGTTTATTGGGGATGGAAAGCCCTGTTTTGCACCCGGTAATAGATTTTCTCTAGATGAGACAATAGGCGTGATTCATGCAGCAGGCGGTAAAGCTGTCCTTGCTCACCCAATTCTCTTAAAAAAACGATCTCTCATTAAAAAACTGCTTGAACTGCCATTTGATGGAGTAGAATGTTTTTA
>CAMBTZ010000022.1 GCA_945870925.1 Chlamydia trachomatis
GTCTTTACACGATATATAGGCTTCATAAAGGTTAGCAAGTTTTAGCTTCCTTTTTTCATTTTGAATTAGGGTAACTTTTTTTTCCTGATTTTGACTCTTAATAAAGGCATTTACTTTTTCAAAAGTTTTATCTGTTGAACAATCATCTATATAGATAACACGATAGTTATCATAAGTTTGATCAAAAACTGAAAACAGGTTCTTTTCACATACAGTTTCATTATTGTATGAAGCTATGACAATGACAAACGATTTTTTATCTGTAACAGGATATTTAGAAAGTAGGTTTTTAGAAATTTTATTGTGCTTCTTTGAAACGTGAGAAATTTTCTGGTTTTTTTTTGGAATTAAACAAAGAGCTACAATCGTTATAGAAAGGAGAAATGTTAGGGCTATTAAAAACCGTTTCATGAAACAAGATTATAGCTGAAAGGGAGTAAAAGTGTAGAGATATTCTTCAGATCGCTTCTCTTTAAGTTGTTCTTGTGAATTTGTTAGATTCTCGTAAAACTCAAGTACTGAAGAGATGCGGCTTCCGCAATCATGTAAAGGTGCAGTTTTATTTCCTAGAAAAAATAGAGGTCTATTAAAATAAAGAAAATCATATCCAATTGCAGAATAATCACCTAGATATATATCTGTCCGATTAAGTAGAGGATAAATAAGGGGCATTTCAAATAGAACTCGTAGATTTGATTTCGATCGGTCGTATGAAAGTGCTGAATGAGCATGAGCGGGGTGGTGTTTTTCAAGTAGTGGGTGAAGCTTTATTATAAGATTATAGCTATCAGGGAGAAGGTCTATTAGGTCTCTCCATGAATTAAAGAAAGTAGTGGCTGTTTCAGGGTCATTCCAGGTTGGCGCATAGAGAATTGTTTTTTGTGAGGGAAATGGCTTTAGTTCATTTTCAATTAATGAGTCAAAATGGGATTTAAATTTTTCATAGTAGCTAAGTCGAAAGTTGCCAGTAACTATAAAGTCAGCAGTAGGTTGGATAATATTTTTTTGCCGCTCTCCATAAAATAAGATAATGTCTTGATTCTCTTCAGAGATCATCGATTTATCATAATGACCTTTATCGGATTGACCATGAGGACAGAAACAAAATCTCATGTGATTAATGTTCATTGCTTTATACGAATTAGCTAATTCTAGGCTAGCATATTTAGTCGATAAAAGGATTAAGTTGAAATTTTTAGATAACTCCCTAAGCTCGATAAATGATAGTTGTATATCAACATCCGGGTAATATTTTTTACCAAGATCATAGGTCTCTTTATCATCGACAAGGAGAGGGCAATTTAAAAAATGACAAAGGGGAGCTAAATGATCAAGGTGGTGAAAGAAGGGGCCGCTTATAAGTGCAATTGGTTTATAGGAAGTGAAGCTCGTTTTCAAAGTAGATTTCATACGTGGTTTTGATAATCGTTGGAAGCATTTCATAGTTAACATTCTCAGTGAAAGCATATTGATAAAGCGTTTTTCTTGCATCTCTAAAAATATCAGGCTTTTTAAGATCAGCAAAGAGGGATTCAAGACAGGAGATATAACCCGTATTGTGAATGGGGAGTTTTGTATCAGTTAGATAAAATATAGGTCTATCAAAATAGAGAAAATCATAAGCAATTGAGGATAAATCAGTAATTAGAATATCGATTTTTTCTAAAATTGGATAAATTGTTGGGATTTCATCAACAAATTTAATGTTTGGCTTATCATCGTACTGCTCTTTTAATGAGAAATGGAAACTTTTTGTTAAGGTGTTTGGGTGTAGCTTAACAAATAAATTAAAATTTTGTGGAAGATTTTTTAATATATAAGGAAGATCTTGCTCTATTCTCGAATTATTCCAAGTAGGTGCATAGAGAAGTGTTTTGTTTTTATTAGAGAATGAGAGTTTTTTCTTAAGAAGAGATTCGTAATAAGATCTGTTTTTTTCAAAAAATTGGGCTCTATAGTTTCCAAGAAGAATATATTGAAAGAGTTTTGCAAGAACTCCCTTTCGTGCAAGAATATCGACCATTTGTTTTCCATAGGCAAGGATAATTTTTTCACTTTTTAGCCCTTCCAAATTGTCTTTATCGGAATTTCCATGAGGCAGCCAGATAGAGAGAATTTTTTTTCTAAGCTTATGTTCATCGAAAAAAAAGAGAGGGTCAATTAATTCTTTTGGAAGGCAAGAAAATAGAATATCGTATTTCAATAGAATGGATTCAGAGAAGGTAAGTGCTGGATAAGGGATCGTTGTCACATTCGGATAAAACTCCTCGGCTACAGCAAGCGTAATATCATTTGTAAAAATTAATGGGATAGAAAGAAGGGAGCAGAGAGGGGCTAAATGGTCTAAATGGTGAAGATCGAGCCCGTATAAAAATCCTGCAGTTTTATGCATTTTGGTCTTCTAACATTAGAGGTTTTTTCTTTACTTTTCTTTTAGTCTCGATTTTTTGTAAAGGGTACAGAGCACCTTTTTTTAGTTCGGAGTTAATTTTTTTTTGCTCAGCAATTTTACTTCGCAGTGAAGTTATTTGCTCTAAGTAGGTTGCGACTTCCGGTGTCTCTTCAGAGAGCACTTTTGTTAAAAGAAGCATTTTCCTCCTTTTTTGCAAAGTAAGGCGTTCTTTTTGCAATTCGCTGTCATCTTTTATAAATATAGGAGTAGTAACACCTTGCATTAAAGCTGATTCCTCAGCCTTAAGATGAGATAGCAGCTCTCGCAAGCAGATTACCTCTTTTTCTAAATCGTCTAAACCGTCTAAACTCTCTTCCATAATATAACTACATACCTATACAATAGTTTTCGATATGGAGCAAGTACGTAAATGGTTTTTAGAAAATAGACGCTCATTCCCTTGGCGAGAAGAATGCGATCCTTATGCTGTTCTTATTTCAGAGGTTATGCTCCAACAAACTCGTGCATCGGTTGTTGTTAGCTACTTTCAAAGGTGGATGGAAAGGTTTCCAAATGTTGAATTGCTGTCGCAGGCAAATGAGTCTGAGGTTGTTAAACTATGGGAAGGGCTAGGTTATTATTCACGTGCTAGAAATCTTTTAGAATTAGCAAAAGTTGTTGTTTCTCAATATGATGGTAAAATTCCAGATACTTTAGAAGATTTATTAAAATTAAAAGGAATCGGAGATTATACAGCCGGCGCCATCCTTTCTTTTGGATTTCATAAAAAAGGGGTAGCACTCGACGGAAATGTTGCAAGAGTCATTGCTAGAGTTTCTGCTTTTGAGAAAGATGTTAAAAGGAATGCAAAAGAATTAAGGCAAATTGTCCATGATTTGCTTCCAGAAAAGGAACCTCACATTGTCATGGAAGGGCTAATAGAACTTGGCGCTACTATCTGCGGAAAAACACCTCTCTGCAATCTTTGTCCATTAAAGGATAATTGTTTAGCCTATAAAAAAGGGATCGTAAAATCATTACCAATACTCCCTGAAAGAAAAAAAGTTACCGAGCTTTTCCGATTTGTAGCCTGCATCTCATTTGAAAATGAATACCTTGTTAAACAGAACGAAAAAGGAGAAGTCATGGCCTCTCTCTTCGAATTTCCCTACATTGATTGTGAAAAAGATCTTATCCTCTCTGCATCACAAAAAAAATTGGAGAACGAGCTTGGTTTAAAACTACAGCTTTTAGCTCCTCTGAAAAGAGAAAAACATCACTTCACAAGATTTAAAGCCCGCCTCTTCCCTTTTCATTTTAAATCCGTTACAAAAGTGGAAATCCCTAAATTCCGCTGGCTCCCCAAAGATCAGCTTATCACTCTACCCTTCTCCTCCGGACATCGAAGAATCCTCACCCAAATTTAATAGCTTCTTAGAAGCTGTACTAAAACCTAGAACGTCTTTTTAAACTGAAATCTAGATTTAGCTTGATGGGTTTGTATCAAAAATTCAACGCAAAGGCGCAAAGACACAAAGTTAGCTTTCTTATTTTTAAATCCATTTTATAGGGTTTTTTTTTGGAATATTTTATATAGAAAGCTTCTTAAGGTTTAAGACAGCCTCTTAAACATACTTAAGAACTTGAAATCCGCAATCACGTGTAGTAAAATAAGTCGGTATGAAAATAGACGACCTTGAAAAATTAGAGAGAATTTGTGAAGAGAACGTTATTTCAATTTTATTGAGCGCTCCTAAATCTAAAGGTAGTGAGATTTTACGAGTAACTGTTCGAACTTTGCTCATTAAAGATGTGTTGCAGTATCAAGTGACGCACCATTATATTGATAAGGTAACTCATAAAAATCTTACAAAAGAGATGTTTCAAACGTTTTTGTATGAGCTTTTAGCGTCTCAATTTAAACAAGCAGTTTTTTACACTGAAAAAAATGATTATTACATCTTGGTTGGGAAAAATGATAAAATGACGGTTGTAAAAAAAGCGCCTTCAAAGTCACCAGGCACTCTTTTACACAATCGTAAAATGAATTATTTGCTTGAAGAGGGGAGTCCGATTCCTTTTCTTGTTGAGATTGGTATTATGAATTCAAGCGGAAGGGTTCAGTCAGATAAGAGAAATAAATTTAAGCAGATGAACCGATTTTTAGAAATTATTAGAGATGTTTTGCCTGCTTTTAAGAATAAAACAAAAATTCGGATCCTTGATTTTGGATGTGGCAGAGCTTATTTGACATTCGCTCTTTATCATTACTTCCATGTGATGCTTGGATATGAATTAGAAGTGATTGGTTTAGATCTAAAGAAAGAGGTGATAGCAGATTGCCAAAGAGTGGCAAAAAATCTTGGGTATGATAATCTTCGATTTTCATATGCTGATATCAACTCTTTTGAAGTGAAAGAAGAGATTGATCTTATGGTAACACTTCATGCCTGCGATACGGCAACAGATGCCGCATTAGAAAAAGCAATCCGTTCAAAGACAAATGTCATCTTGTCAGTACCATGTTGTCAGCACGAGCTTTTTCCCCAGGTTAAAAATGGAGATTTGAGCCCTCTTTTGGAACATGGGATTTTAAAAGAACGCTTTTCTGCTCTTGCCACTGATGCAGCACGTGGAAAACTTTTAGAAATTTTAGGCTATTCGGTCCAAATTCTTGAATTTATTGATCTAGAGCACACCCCTAAAAACATACTCATTCGTGCGGTCCGAAAAAAGACAGAAACTTTAAATCAAGGCCTCCTTAAAGAATATCTTGCATTTAAGAAACTACTTCAAATTGAACCTTCATTAGAAAAGAGGTTTTCATCTGAACTTGATTTAATTATGCTGGATCAAACCTGATCCTTTACAGGATTAGTATTCTTCCGTAAAAACACTTGGATCAAGCCGTTTTGTGCGATGTTGCAGTAGAAGCTCGTTTCGATAGTGAGAAGCGATATAATTTAATAGAGATAAACTCTCTTTACCAGGGGAGATTTTTTGATTCAATTGTGAATCTGGAATTTTAAGTTATTGCTTATTAATGCGATTCAGTAAAATAACCTTTTCAGGAGGGGTGCCTCCATTCGGGAATCGACCAAGTCCGCCATAACAAGAATCATCTGCATCAGTGCAAAAGGGGGTGTCCCGGGCAATAAGCATAAAACGTGTTCTTGCGACTGTATATATAGCAGAGCGATATGTGTAATTCACATCAGTAATATCCATTTCAATTGATAACCCGATAAAAGAGGTGAGTGCCGTTTCATATTTTTTGATTAGATCGCTACATTCTTCACCTTTACGAATTTTTTGATCTAAGTTAAAAAAAATTGCCGGTTGATGTTTAAAAGATGGCGTATCACAAAATGAAATATTAAGCGCGCATCCATCGCGAATACAATTTATTGCTTCATATTGTGCATGTTCTTCGCTTGAGACATGTCTATAGCCAATAATTTTTCCTCCAATAGTGAGAATATCTTTTGGAGTTACATGAGACTCCTTTGGTTCACAGGGAAGGGTAAAAGAAGGGTTTTCAAAGTCATCCAGAGGGACAGCTGGGCCTATGCTTGAAAGAAAATCACAAAATGAAGAAAGCATAAAATTCTATTAACATGAGGTTCGTTTAATATCAGACAAGTGTTAATTATAAGCTATTTAAGCATATTTTGCAATTGGAGGTGTGTTTGTGGGTCGTAATCGAATTAAAATATTTCATATTAGGGTTGTAGGAAAATAAGTGGATGCGTATGGTGGGGCTATGCAGGGTAGAGATTTTTGGAAAGAGCAGGGGATTGAACATGTTATTCCTAAGGGATTTGGGCAGTTTCCGGAGGGTTTTGATGTTCATGAGATTTTGCGGAATCTTTCAAATGAGCTTGGTTATGACAGTGTGATTGATTTTGGCTGTGGGTATGGTAGGCTCTGCGAAAGTTTTGATCCGGAAAAGTATTTGGGTGTTGATATTAGTCCGGCTTTGATTGCTGAAGCAAAATCTAAATTTGAAAACTATCGCTTTTCCTTATTAACTAATGAGGTAATGGGGGCTGAGCTCTATTTAGCTTACACTGTTTTTCTCCATTTAAGTGATAGGGAGCTGCATGAAACATTGAGGCAATTTCGCTGTAAGTGGCTTATTGTATCTGAGATTTTGGGAAAAGAGTGGCAAAGAGATGGGGATCCACCTGTGTATAGTCGAGATCTTTCTGATTATGTACAATTACTTAGATCTCATGACTTTGTGTTGCATAAGCATGTAAAGCGGGGCTATAAAAGATATCAAGATATTCCGTGGTATCAAGGGAAAAATACAGATATATCATTTCTTGTGTTTCGGAAGTGTCTAAAAAATCCAATTGTCTAATTCATACTACAAAAGGGCTAGAAATAAATTGAGCGCTCTTTTATATTGTGTGAATGCAAATCAAATTTCCTGTTCACGATACTAAGCCTGAAACTTCTCTTACTACAGTTTTCTGGAAGCAAAAGGAGAAGCTTTTTATTGCTTTAGCCCTTGTTGTTATGGGTTCGGTCTTTCTTGCTAAAGGACTTACTGGTAAAGAACGGCTTATGGGTGAATATTTTCAGGCGGGTAACTATCAGTCAAAGTATAAGGCTTTAGCTGAAGTTGATGAAAAAGGTCTGCTCAGATTATTAAAAAAGCATCCTGAGCTTAATCCGTTGTTTTCACATCATTTAGAACAGTCCTATGTGTTAAAGGGAAATCTGCAGTTAGCTAAAATTCAAGCTGGAGAATCATTAAAAAGGCTCACATTTATTAATCCGCTTTATCAAGACTATGCGAAAGTTTCGCTGCTTATGGAAGAGGGAAGATTTGATGAGGCTCTTATTAGATCGATTGCTATTGGGGAATTGCTTAATAAAGATGAGTTACCGAATCTATATGGAATAAATCTTGTTAGAATCACATTTCTTGAAGCTCAATTGAAGAAATTGGAAGCGCCTATTAAGAAGTGGGAAGAGGTTAAGTCTTTGATTTCCAATGAGCTATTCTTGCATTTTAGCGATGAAAACCTCTCCCTTCTAGACTTTGCGACGCACACTATTTAGCTAACTTACTTATTGCATTCACCTGTTTGGCAGCATGATGAAGCAAGTCTTACGATTGCTTTTCCGGCAATAAGACCAAACAGAGCGAAGATAACAAGCGGTAAAAATATGCTTAAGAGTATGCCGATTGTTGCTGCTACTATACATGTAACTTTTTCTTTATAAATGAATTCCATCGATAGTTGAAGGCCTTTTCTTACAATTTTTGGGAAAAGAACGCCTACAATTGCAAGCATCATTGAAAGGAGAATAGACCATAAAATCATTGCTCCGCCCCATACAAGGGTAAAAATTGCCGTTAAAATGAACATTGAGCAAAGGCAAATTTCTAAACCATATTTTTTTGCCTTCTCTTCAAGTTCTGATACTGTGAAACCTCCGCGAGGTTTTTGCTCATCTGCCATAGTAGTGTCCTCTGTTTTCTTAAACTTCACCTTATAAATAGGTCCTATTTATTGCAATCTGATTAGTATTTTTTTTTTGAGCTGTTGCGTGGTTTATAAAAATGGACTAGAATTAGGACTATTTATATGGATTTTGTTGAGTTACCGTATGTTGGTTGAAAAAGGGATTTCACTTCGCAAGTATCAGATGGTTTTGAATACTGGAATTGCCATATTTTTCAGCATGACTATTCTCATCCCGCTCTATTCATTAATGCATTATGTCATTCTAGAGAAATCAGATTTTCGTTGGAATAGCTGGGCTGGGTCCTTTTCAGAAAGTAAAAGCGATAATAAAAAAAAAGGTATTCAAAATGAGTTTTTTTTGACGAATTCTTTCTTATCTTGTGAAAATAAACAGGTTTATTCTTTACCACTTCCGTTAATATCTAAGTCTTTAGTCCTTTTAGAACACAACCCTAGGCCAGATCAAATACTAATTGAAAAGGCTTGCTTATTTGGAATTGAGGGTGGTCTAGAGAAGAAATTGTTTTTTAATCGAGAAAAGATCTTTTTAGATTGTAAAAATGAAAATACATTCTCTTTTTCAGACAGAGAGACTCCTTTTTGGATAGAGGTGATAGCAGAGAAGGATGGTCTTTTAGAAGCTGCGCTACATGTTCAATTTGAAGATGATAAGCAGGATCTCCATTATGAGAGAATTCAAAACATAACTTTCAAAAAGCAAAAAGATTTAAGTTCACAAAATTTTACTGAAACAGGTGTGATTGCATCAATTATTGACTATTTAAAGATGTCGAGGGTTTGTGAAGCTGACCTTTTAATAGAGATGTATGGTGGTGATACTTTTACTAACGTAAAAGGTTTGTACAGAATGTATAATGCAGATATTCAGGCTCCGTTTTTTATTAAAACAGGCGATTTATTTGTTTGGCGAGAAGGTAAAATAGAAGAAGCGAAAAATACGACTCAAGGATTACCTCTTTTAAAAGTAAAGTCTCTAAATGAACATAAATGTGAATTTCTTTTATGGGACGCAGAAGGGCTTTATGGTAAATCTTATCAGATAGATATAGGTAAAGCTTCCCCCCCCTTAGTAAAACCTCAGGATGTTTTTTTAAAAATACATCAGAGAACAGATGCGTCGATTTCCTGTCAGTTATACAAACATAATATAGTTTTAAGAAAAGGTGACTGGCTTCTCTGTTCAAATGGAAAATTCAAAAATTTAAGAAGTTTTGATGAGGTGAAAGATTATTTAAGGTATGCTTTAAAAGGGGAACTGTTTATTTTTGATGGTCTTGTTAAGAAAGATGGAATAACATCGTTTGTCGGTCATCTTTTTAACGAAGAAAGAACTCAGACTAAAAAGGTTGAGCTTCCTCTTTCAGAAAAGAAAAAGCAAACGCCTTTGAAAAAGAAAGAGGCAAAAGTGTTACCCGTGCAGGTAAAAGATGAGTAAATATTTTATAGCTATTAGTTTGGTTTTACTGAGTGTTCTTCATGCTCAAACAATTGAAGAGAAATTAGCATCATTTGATCGGGATGTCTCCCCAAAAGAAAAAGAGTCACTACAAGACGGTTCTAGTACAATTCCTAAAGTGAATTCAATGTTAAGCGCTCTTCGTAAAGAGCTAAAAAATAGGTATTTGTCTGTAAATCTATTGATTGAGGAAGGGTCAGAAGAAGGGGAATTTGAGAATCTTTTACAAGATATAAACTTATTAAAGAATGAGATTTATGAAGTTGAAGGTAAATTTCGAGAGGAACAAGTAGGTGAAATTTTAAAAGAGAGTGATCCGTACGGAATTTGGGAACAAGAAGAGATTACGATTGCTCAGTTTATAGTTGAATATGGTTCACAAGATTATCTGTATGTAATTCCTCCTGAAGTAGCTTTGATTAAAGTTCAGCTCCATTCTTCGCTAATGATTCCAAGAGAGAGTTTTCCTTCTTTAATTGAAGGGATTTTGAAATATAATGGCATTGGAATTAAAGAAGTAAATGCTTATACAAGACAGCTTTATGTTTTCAAACAAGATCTTGTAGCAGTTAGTGTGGTTGCATCGCTTCGACATGAGCTTGATATTCTCGATCCTAAAACAAGAGTTGCCTATCTTTTTGCCCCTGCAGCTGAAAATTTAAAGGGGGCCTTTTATTTTTTAGAGAGGATTCGAGATCCTAAATCGACTTTTATCTATCAAGTAGGTCCAAAGATTGCTCTAATTGGACTGCAAGAAGATGTAAAAAAACTGGTTGTAATGTGTGATAACATTTGGGAGTCAAAATATCCTAAAGTTACAAAAGTTGTAGCTACGACAAGAATGCATTCTGATGAAGTGATCAAAATTTTAAAAAATTACTTTAATGGCCTTTCAGACCCTGCCAAATCTATGATTGCAATGAAGGGGGGTCACGATCTGTCAGTTCTTCCTCTAGGGAAAGAAAGTGGTGTGATTTTGATCGGAAGTCAAGATATTGTAGATAGAGCTGAGTCGATAGTTAAGGAGACTGAGAGTCAGATGGATGATCCGTCTGAAGTGACTGTTTACTGGTATACTTGTAGTCACAGTAACCCTGTTGATTTAGCAGAAATTTTAGAGCAGGTGTATGGATCTTTAATCTATTCGAAATTAGAAGGTGGCGATTCTAAGGTGAGAGAGGGTGATAGCGCTTTTGATTCCGGATTTATGAACGAATTACCTTCAGGCCCTCCGCTTGATGCAAATGGGAATCCATTAGCAAATCCGCAAGATCCCTTTAGACCGTGGGATAATCAAGCTGTTAATAAAAGGAAGTCCTCTTTAGATCAAAATGGATCTGACCAAGATAAATCAAAAAAGCATAATTTTATCCCTTATCCGGCAACAGGATCTATATTAATGGTTGTTAGAAAGGATACCCTTCCAAAAATCAAAGAGGTAATTAAGAAGCTTGATATTCCTAAGCGGATGGTTGAGTTAGAGGTCCTTCTTTGTGAGCGAATCTTAAACAACTCAACAAGAACAGGTATTAACTTACTAAAAATAGGATCTGGCGCAGCTCAGCATAATACGGGTGGTGTTACTTATGATAGAACAGATGCTCCATCAGTTAAGGGGATATTCGAATTTTTCTTTTCAAGGAAAGCTTCGAAGGTTTTGCCGGCATTTGATGTCACTTATAATTTTTTACTATCACAAGAAGATGTAAGAGTCTCTGCATGTCCATCTGTAATTACATTGAATCAGGTACCTGCAACTATTGCAATTACCGATCAGATTTCAATCAATAATGGTGCATCTCCTGTTGATACACAAAGCAATAAAGTCTTTTTCCAAGACTCCTATGAACGGGCTGATTTTGGTATCACAATGACATTGACACCGACAATTCACGAGCCTGATATAGATGATCCCGACCACCTAATTTATGTAACTTTAGAAAATAATATTTCATTTGAGAATATTAAAAGGGATAGCCAAAAGGATAGACCGGATGTACACAAAAGGACGGTAAAAAACCAGGTTCGAATTGCGGATGGTCAGACAATTATTTTGGGAGGACTTCGTAGCAAGCAATCTGAAGATAAAAATGAGAAGATCCCTTTTCTTGGCGAAATTCCGGGTATTGGAAAGTTATTTGGTACAAATATACTCAATGATAAATCAAATGAGATGTTTATATTCATAAAACCTAAAGTAATTCATGATCCTAAGCAAGATTTACTCCGCATACGCGAAGACAGATTAAAGCATCGTCCCGGTGATATAGAATGTCTCCTCATGCAGATCAGAGAAGCACGTGAAAGAAAGGAGACTCGAGTCTTTCAACGGAGTTTTAACCTCTTTTTTGGAGATCCAAATGACCCGACTACTCAATTTTGATCCGCTAGCAGTTCTAGAGGCCTTAGCAGAACAATCGGGGCTTCAATTTGAGCGTGATCTCTCTAAGTTTGATTTTATTATAGATAAGGTTAAAATCCTTCCATATGCTTATGTGAAAAAAAAGGGGGTGATCCCCTTAAAAGAGGAAGAGGGGGTTTTGTATCTTGCAGTCGCTGATCCCTATGATTTGGAATCGCCGAGTGAAGTAAAATGTATTACCGGATCTCAAGTAAAGGAGGTTCTTTCTTCAAAAGAGGCGATTGAAGAAGCTATTGAAAGGTGTTATGCAGAGAGGGATGACGCCTCTTCTGTAATCCAGGGACTTGATCCAATAAGTAGCACTGAGATCATTATTGAAAATGGTGATGATTACGATCTTTTGGCGCAAGAATCTGATTCATCCATTATTAAAATTTTCAACACTATCTTAGTAGAGGCCTTAAATAGCGGCACATCCGACATTCATCTGGAGCCGATTGAAAAGGGAGTTCAGGTTCGATATCGGATTGATGGAATGTTACAAATGAGGCATACCCTTTCAAAAGATGTTCAAGTGCCTCTAGCAACAAGAATTAAGGTTTTAGCAAAACTTGATATTGCTGAGCATAGATTGCCGCAGGATGGTCGTATCAAGCTTAGGCTTGGTGGACGTGAGATCGATTTTCGTGTAAGTACTGTGCCAGTTGTGTTTGGTGAAAGAGTAGTATTGAGAATTCTTGATCGGTCTCAATTGCATTTAGGATTGAAGGAGCTTGGAATTAGGCCGGAGATGCTTGCAATTCTTAGAAAGCAAATTCGAAAAAATCAAGGGATTTTGCTTGTTACAGGCCCTACTGGAAGCGGAAAAACAACGACGCTGTATAGCATACTTTCAGAAATTCGATCACCTGAAGTAAATATTATGACAATTGAAGATCCGGTCGAATTCAAGCTTGAGGGCTTAGCGCAAATTGGTGTTAATCCAAAAATTGATCTTAATTTTGCAAAAGGGTTGAGGCATATTTTGCGTCAAGATCCGGATGTAATCATGATTGGTGAGATTCGTGATAAAGAGACGGCGGAAATTGCTGTGCAAGCTTCGTTAACGGGTCATTTAGTAGTGAGTACACTTCATACAAATGATGCCCCTTCTGCAATTGCAAGACTTATTGATATGGGAATTGAGCCCTATCTGCTCTCTTCTTCACTTATTGGAGTGCTAGCTCAGAGGTTAGTCAGAAAAATATGTGTTCATTGTAAGAGCTCCTATAAACCAAAAAAGGAAGAGCTTATTGAGCTCGGAATAAAAAAAGAGGATGCAGACGAGCAGAAAATTCTTTTATATAAAGGGAAGGGTTGTGAGCACTGCTTTCAAACCGGATATCGCGGACGAGAAGGGTTATATGAATTTATGCCTGTAACTACAAAAGTTAAAAATCAACTTCTTGTAAGTGGTGATGCAAATAAACTCCAAAAAATTGCAATAGAAGAGGGAATGCTCTCTTTGAGAAAAGAGGGAATGCTTTTGGCAATTGCTGGTGTTACCTCTTTAGAAGAGGTTCTTCGAGTCTCTCGTCAGTTAGATGAAGAGGTTTAGAAATGGCTCTATTTCAGTATGCAGCAATTGGTGTAGATGGGAAGAAACTACGTGGAGTTATTGATGCAGATAGTCTTGAGCAGGCAAAAGATCGATTAAGAAATCGTGAAATCATTGTGACGCAAATGGGAGTTGCTAAGAAAGAGGAAAAAGCGACCCTTGGACCTGAGACAGTAATTCATTTTACA